>JBMYOA010000216.1:0-2929 GCA_049598825.1 Opitutales bacterium
TTTATGAGCAAGAATAACTCAACCATTTTTCAGGGATGTATTCCAGCGTTAATGACTCCGTGTTCATCAACCGGCGAACCGGAGTGGGAGACATTGGTGGAGACTGCATCCCAACTTATGTCATTTGGTATGAATGGCGTGGTCTATTGTGGTTCCATGGGAGATTGGCCGCTTCTCAGTAATGAGCAGCGGATGGATGGTGTCCAAAGATTGGTGGAAGCGGGGATACCGACAGTGGTTGGAACGGGTGCACAAAATCCAAAAGGTGCGGTGGAACTCTCCGCCCATGCAAGGGATGCCGGAGCAGCTGGACTGATGGTAATTCCACGGGTGCTTTCGAGAGGGATTTCTCCAACTGCGCAGGAGGCCCATTTTTCGGCAATACTTGAAGCCGGGGGCGAATTACCGGCGGTGATTTATAATAGTCCTTATTATGGTTTTGAAACCAAGGCGGAGCTGTTTTTTAAATTAAGAAAAAGGTATTCCAACCTGGTCGGTTTTAAGGAATTTGGTGGAGCTGATTCTTTAACTTATGCGGCTGAGCATATCACCAGTGGCGATGAAAGCCTCGCCCTAATGGTCGGGGTGGATACACAGGTTTTTCACGGTTTTGTTAATTGCGGAGCGGTCGGAGCGATTACCGGCGTTGGTAATGCTTTGCCTAAACAGGTTCTTCGGTTGGTCGAACTGTGTCAGCAGGCAGTCGAGGGCAACCCTTCATCAAGAAAGCTGGCTCAGGAGTTGGATTCCGCTTTGTCGGTGCTTTCGAAATTCGATGAGGGACCCGATTTAGTGCTTTATTACAAGGAATTAATGGTACTTGAGGGCTTCGAGGCCTACCAGTATCAGTTGAATTCTTCCGACCAATTATCCTCTTCGCAGAAAGAGTTTCTGCACCAGCAGTGGAAGATTTTTAAGGATTGGTGGAGTCAATGGGCGGGAGCAAAGTAGGAAGACTTTATGAAAATTTCAAAGATTAGTGTATGGCAGGTAGATTTGCCTCTGCATGAGGGGGATTATAAGTGGTCAGGTGGGAAATCCGTTGAAACATTTGACACCACTGTGGTTGGCGTGGAAACGGATGAGGGGATTACAGGATATGGAGAGGCTTGCCCGTTGGGACCGGTCTATCTGCCTTCTTATGCTGGAGGTGTTCGTGCCGGAATCCGTGAACTGGGTCCCAGTCTCCTTGGGGAAAACCCACTGCATCTTGAAAAATTAAATCAACATATGGACCGGGCGATGAAGGGGCATCCTTATGTTAAGTCCCCCATTGATGTAGCCTGCTGGGATATCCTCGGGAAAGTTTCAGGATTACCCGTCAGTTCTCTTTTGGGCGGTTCATATGGAGATGACTTCGTTCTTTACCGGGCAATTTCGCAGGAGAGTCCGGAGGATATGGCTAAAAAAGTTGCGGGTTATCGTGCAGAAGGTTACCGCCGTTTTCAGTTAAAAGTGGGGGGAGATCCGGATACGGATATTGAGAGAATCCGTCAGACATCAGCTGAGTTAAAACCGGGGGATAAATTAGTCGCCGATGCAAATACCGGTTGGTTGCGTCATGAAGCAATGCGGGTGGTAAAAGCTGTAAGTGACATTGATGTATACATCGAGCAACCCTGTTTACGTTATGAAGATTGTTTGTCCATTCGCAGAAATACCAACCTTCCCTTTGTTTTGGATGAGGTGATTGATGGGGTACCGGAAATTCTACGGGCTTCTCAGGACCTGGGAATGGATGTGGTCAATATTAAGATCAGCAAGTTTGGAGGCCTTACCCGGGCGAAACAGGCACGGGACTTATGTGTCTCCCTTGGAGTGGCCATGACACTCGAGGATACCTGGGGTGGTGATATTGTAACGGCAGCGATTTCTCACTTGGCTCACAGCACACCTACAGAATTCTTATTTACCGCGACAGATTTTAATAGCTATGTTACTCAGCCTCTGGCAAATGGTGCTCCCAAAAGAGTAGATGGGAGAATGTCATCTTCCAAGGAACCGGGCTTGGGTATTGATCCCATGATGGATGTCTTGGGTGAACCAGAATTTGTGATCCAATGAAGCGCCTTGTTTCTACCATGATGCTGGCCATTTCCTGTCTCTCTTTTGTGAGTGGAGAGCAAGAAAAGTCTTTTCAGGTTTTTTTATTGGCTGGTCAGTCGAATATGCAGGGACAGGGGGTGGTGGATATGGATCATCCCAAATATTATAATGGCGGGAAAGGCACTCTGGTCAGGGTAATGAACGAGAGTAAAAGTCCGGAAGTATACCAGCATCTTAAAGATAAAAATGGTAAGTGGATTGAACGGGACGATGCGTTTATCCGCCACCGGAATAAGCAGGGAGTGATGGCGGGAGGGGTTAGCATTGGTTTCACCGGTTATGGAAGTATGCACAGTCGTCACCATATTGGGCCGGAGCTACAGATTGGACATCGGTTGGGTGATCACCTGAAACAGCCTGTGCTCCTGATCAAAACTGCTTGGGGCGGGAAGTCCATATATAAAGATTTTCGCCCACCTTCCGCCGGCGGGGAAACAGGAGAGTACTATCAGAAGATGTTCAGTGAAGTAAACGAGGCACTCGCGTCGTACGAATCTGAATTTCCGTCGTTGAAGGGTATGAAGCCAATGTGGGGTGGTTTCTTCTGGTTTCAGGGATGGAACGATATGTTTGATGAAAACGCCAGAGCCCAATACGAAGATAATCTCGTGTGTTTAATCAAGGATGTACGGAAGCACCTACAACAGCCCCTTCTGCCTGTAGTGGTCGGGGAATTAGGCAACATGGGAGAAGATGCAGGTGCAAATATGCAAATGATCCGGGATGCCCAGCGAAAGGCCTGCCAGCGAAAAGAGTGGAAGGGCAGGGTCTCTTTCGTAAAAACGACCGAATTTGCCCGCCCCAAGGAGGAATCACCCAATGT
>JBMYOA010000217.1:0-2886 GCA_049598825.1 Opitutales bacterium
GTATTTCTTAGGGTATTTATTGAACTTCTTCAGGCAAGGCTTGCAGCAAAGTAATATCTCATATTTTTCCTCATGGACGAAGCGGTAAACTTTTCCCATGGAGCCAAGTTTATTATCAGAAACCAAGCAGTATTTCCCGGGGTATTCCTTGATTTTGTCCTTGGCAAACAAGGAAAAGGAAAACGAAAG
This sequence comes from Opitutales bacterium, assembly GCA_049598825.1. Classification (GTDB taxonomy): domain Bacteria; phylum Verrucomicrobiota; class Verrucomicrobiia; order Opitutales; family Seribacteraceae; genus Seribacter. Next base: position 190 of record JBMYOA010000217.1, read on the forward strand.
TAACCCCGATAAAACGAGGAGAAGAATACATGTATTTTTCATTATGTAGTATTGGTTTGGATGTTGTTGGTTAAAAGTAAATTCTCAGTCCGAATCCTAATTGATGGTCGGAATGGTATCGGAGCACAGTGGCAAATTCTTTTGTGAGCCGGTAATCAAGACCAGTTTTGAGTTCCCATTTCCCATCCGATTCATATTGGATTTCGTTGCTCCAGGAAATGTGGTTGGTCAAGGATAGTTCCTTGGACAGACCCAATCTCAGTTCCGCCTCATGATCCAAAGTTGCGGTACCCTGACTGAGAAAAGGCAGGCGTTGGTTATAGCCCAAATAAAATCGATCGTACTGCTCAGGAGAGTTGCCTGAACGAACACCTGCTAAAGTTTTACTGTTAAAATCGATCAGGCGTGACCACTGCATGTCGAACTCATACACCGCATGCTCAAAAGCATGTTCCCAGAGAAAGTCGAGATCATGTCGGGCCTTGCGGATGCCGAGCCTTCCCTCGGTCATTTTCGTGCCTACCATTACGTCCATACTAAAACGCCAAGGGTCGAGCTTGGAGAGATCCATTTTCGGTTTGTGGTCTGGGCCTTGCTCCCGATAGCTGAGGATACGGTTCATGCCCGTCTTCATATGATAGAGTTGGTGACAGTGAAAGACCCAGTCGCCCTTCTCATTTGCAAGAAACTCGATGCTACGCTTGCCCATCGGCGGGATATCAACGGTGTGCTTGAGGGGTGCATAATCTCCCTGCCCGTTCAACAGTCTGAAAAAATGACCGTGCAAATGCAAGGGGTGGTGCATCATCGTGTCGTTAATAAAATTCATTCGCAGGACTTCTCCATGGGTCAAATGAATGGTCGAGTCTTGCTTTAAGGTCTTGCCATTGAAAGACCACACGTAACGGTTCATATTTCCAGTCAACCGAAGTTCAATTTCCCTCCGTGGTGCATCCTCTGGCAAGGCGGTTGATCGGGGAGACCTGAATTTACCATATGGAGAGAGGGGTCTCGCAGACTCCTTTTCTTCATCCATCTCGTCATCGAGATCTAGGCCGGCCAGCATCCACTCCATCCCGTATAAATCCGGCTTGGAGATTTGTTTGGCAAACTTTGGTGTTCCCTCACCCAAAAAGATTGAGGCATGGCCGGTTCCGTCCTGTGCGGTTGCCCTCACTTCGTGCTTTTCTCCAAGGGGAATGGAAACAATCACGTCATAGGTCTCCCCATTGCCGATAAGTAACCTTTCTTGGTTAACAGGTTCGATATCCATCCCGTCGGAGGCAACCACCTGCATTGGTCCGCTCGAAGAATGAACATAGAAATAAGTCGAGGCTCCCGCATTAATAATGCGCAGTTTCACACGCTTACCCGAGGATTCAGCGATTTCGATTGAAGGTTTGCCATTAATCCAGAAGGCATCATAGGCCACGTCCGAAATATCCATTGGGGGCATATTTACCCATTGGTTGTTGAGAAATGTACCGAGCATGCCCACCCGATAAGCACCCCAAAGGGATTGCACACTTCCCTTTCTGATAGAATACCACTCATCTCCTTTGCGCAGGGAACGCAGTACTTCTCTTGGCTTTTCGTTGGTCCAGTCAGAAAGGATCACTACCTTTTCCATATCCCATTCAGGTTCTTCAATGGGGTCGCCGGGTTCGACCACAATGGCTCCATACACCCCTCTTTGCTCCTGCATTCCGAGGTGGGAGTGATACCAATAAGTTCCCGCATGGGTTAGTTGAAATTCATAATCGAAGTACTCCCCCGGGGGGATAGGCGGGGTGGTCAACCCAGCTACACCATCCTGATCATTGGGGACAAGCAGTCCGTGCCAGTGAAGAATGGTTTTCTCTTTATCAAGAAGATTATGAACGCGGATTTTTGCGAGGTCACCTTCCTTAAAGCGAAGAACTGGCCCCGGAATCGTATCATTTATGGCAAGACCAGTTACCGACTGTCCCCCGAGGAAAATCACTTTTTCATTGATCGATAAACTGTATGATACGGTTTTCGATTGAAGTGGGATACCCCACAAGAGGAGAATTAAAAAAAGGGAAGATTTAGTCTTGTACATCATGGATCATGGCAGAAAGAAAATAGAAAAGATGGAAACACTCCATCTTAGGAAAGGAAGCCTCAAGAAAAAGCCGGTTTTCTTCCGGCAGGCCTGATCACAAAAGCAGTCGGGAGTACAATATGGGCAAAGATGTACGGGTTGCCCCCTCCGTGACTCTCTTGGGCCCTAAAGTCAAAGAACTGAGGTTCTTGACAGAAAGGAAACCCTTGTCAAACGCCGCAAAATGAGAAAATTCAGACAAATCACCGATTCTGGACTCATCAATCGCAAGATCGGTGCAGTCACAGGGAACCGGTGGACCGGCGACTGGGTCAGCAACGTCACAACAAGTTGGCTCAATTGTAAACGATTCACAGAAACATACGCATTGCAATAGGGAAAAAACTAAAGCAAATGTAGTGAACCGATACATATCAAGAACTTATGAGAAGAATTTTCAAAAGTCAACTTACGACCAATAAATTCTTTCGAAATGAAATTAAATCCAAACCAGCGGGATTGCACCGATTAATGAATTAACAACATTGCTTTATCCACTGCCGAGGTACAGGCACTTTATCAGTTGGGGCAATAAAGCTAAAATACCCTACCCCACCACCCTCAAAACCGCC
>JBMYOA010000218.1:0-2861 GCA_049598825.1 Opitutales bacterium
TGGGCATGCACATCGGTCCCAGGCTGAAAGGTACGATCCAAACCGGTCACCAAAGTAATCTTATCCTTTAAGCCAGCCAAAGGCTTCATCGTCGGCGTCAGTTGCAGATCATGCAGACCTACCCCGATATTAGATCGGGTACTTTCTGCATCATAATTGTCATTGGTAAATTTTTGCTGAACAGCACTCTTTTCCTCACCGGGAAAGAAAGTCTTTCTCACCACCCCGATAGGCACATAATAAAAAGCCGCCCGCTGAGGAATTTGAAAATTCTTACCACCCACCGCCAGGCTTTCCATCCATGGCAGGGCAAGTGCGGAGGTCCCCATTCCGCGAAGAAAAGTACGGCGGCCAATATTTGTCATTGTTTTCATAGTTTCAAAATTTACTTGGTTTTATGCAAGGCAAGTTTACCGCTGGGCCCGCGAAATGGTTTCGACTGCACCACCGCGTGAATTAAGGACTTCATCGAATACTTTTCTTGCTCCACTTTTTCCACGATCTCGTCGAGGGCCAGCGAGTCCGAAGGATTCAGCTCACGACCAAGCCCAAAGGCCAGCAAATGTCCGGCAAGCCCACGCACAAAGCGGTTTTTCTCTTTCAGGATCGCGTCCTTAAATTCAACAACATTGGAAAATTCATGGGTCCGGAAAAGAGTACCGCTTGAATCGACATCACGACCATTATGGTAAGTATCCCGCCACCGGCCGACCGGATCAAAGTTTTCCAGGGCAAACCCCAGCGGGTCGAGTTTCTCATGACACCCGGCACAATCCGCCCGTTCCCGATGATCAGCAAAACGTTCACGCAGGGTCAGGCTGTCGTCCACTTCCTTGTCCTCCGGCAAGGGGGGAACTTCCGCGGGTGGGGGTGGCGGTGGAGAATTGAAGATTACACCGGCGATCCAGGCACCACGGGTAATCGGTTTGGTCTCCAAGGGCCCCGAGGTCATGGTCATCACTGCTCCATTGGTGATCACACCCCCGTGTCGCCTATCAGCAACGGGCTGCCTCGCAAAGGGAATGGTCACCGGACCGCCCAGCCTCCCTCCAGGTTCCTCACCATACCACTTCCTCAGCCGGGGAGAACGAAAAGTGTAATTCGAATCAATCAGCTCGAGAATCGACCGGTCTTCGATCAATACCGTTTCGAAGAGCAGCAGGGGTTCCATCATCATATCCATGGTCGTCCGGTATAACGGGGCCGCATAATAAAAATCCTTATATTTCTTCTCATCGGGTACCGCTGATATAATCCGGTCCAGTTGTAACCACTGGGTGGGAAACGAATCACAAAACCTTTTCAGTTTTTGATCAGTCAGCATCCGATCCACCTGTCTGCCTAATTGCTCATCCTCGCGAATTGTTCCCTCCACTGCCGCCTGTAAGAGTTCCTCATCCGGCACACTTCCCCAGAGGAAAAAGGACAGGCGGGATGCCAGGTCCAGGTCTTGCGTGGACTCAGGATTACTGCTTTCTTCCCCTCCCCGGTCATAGAGATAAAGAAAGCGGGGGGAAGCAAGAATTGCGGAAAAGACATCTTTCATGACTTCGTCCATACCGACACCTTTCTTCATTTCCTGCTCCGCAAACAAAAAGTATTTGTTGAAAGTTTTATCATCAACCGGAGCCCGAAAGGCTCTCTTAAGGAGGTTTTGCAGGCGCGATTTCAATTCATCCGATTGGTTAATTTCCGGTTTAGGTTCCTCAAAATATTGTTTCCACACCCCTACATTTTTTGGATTAAACGAAGGGCTCTTCACAATACTCCGGCTTAACCGGAAGAAATCTTCCATCAAAAGCGGCGATAGCGATAAATGATCCCCCTGTGTATCATAACCATGCTCTGCCCGCAGGTCCTGGGGAAAAGGAGCCACTCCATCCATCCTCGGCTCGATCAGCCCTGATTTCCCCAATGGTCGGCTGCTCACCGTCATCTTTGCAGGCATTTTTCCGGTATGTGGTTTGAAGTAACCTGAACGGTCCCGCATCATTTTCTCCGGCAAAGGAAAAACTTCGACCTTCAAGCCCAATAAATCTTTCACTGCATTTGCATACTGAAAACGGGTCATTCGGCGTATTGGAGCAACCACAACCTCTTCCTTTGATTTTACCGCCACTTCCAACATTTCCTTCAAATGTTTCACGATTATTTGCCGCTCATCCTTGGGGATCGGGTTGTTTTCTTCCGGCGGCATCTCCCCAAAATCAATCACTTCCATCACCGTCTGCAGCAGTTCAGGATCGTCCTTAATATCCTCCCCTTCCGAGTAGGAAACTAGATTGACTTCACCTTTGACCTTACCCTTGGCACCATGGCACTCCACACAGTGAGTCTTGAAAGTATCTTCGATCGAAAATTCTTTACCGGCAAGAACAGGCGTCAGGATAAACAGGGAACAGGCTACTAAGAAAAAGATAACAATAGATTGTTTCTTATAAAATTGCTGTCTCACCATATAACTCCTTTTACCTTCAAGATAGGGAGTAAATTCTTTATTCCAAGCATAAGAGTAAATAGCGTCAGATTAATTCTTTATGAGTATATATTCCTGACCAAAGCATATCTATTTCTGACATTCGGTTCGTATATTCACGAAAAGTAAAAACAAGAGGACAAAGATGGTTTCTAAGTTTAACAACCGTATTTCTTTTGTGGGATTGTAAAAAACGGCTAATGATTCATGATTGCTAGATAATGTTTTCTCTGGGTCAGCTTCAGCTTTCATCGAATCTTTTCCTGTCTCCCCTGGCTGGCTACACCAACCTGCCCTTCCGTTTGGTCATCCGGGAAATTGGCGGGGTCGACCTGTGCACCACCGATTTGGTCAATGCCCGTTCCCTGATCGAACAAAACCCCAA
>JBMYOA010000219.1:0-2825 GCA_049598825.1 Opitutales bacterium
TTTCCGCAGGGTCCTTGGAAAGATCAAAAAGTGCGTATTGAGGAACCGGCTGCCCGCGCTGACTGCTTAGCAATTTATTGACCTGAAAATTCTGGGTTTTCTTGGAGTCATGCCTTTGTAGTTTCCATTTTCCTGCACGATATCCGTAGTTGTTTCCACGGCCATTATCCTGCTGGATCAGGTGAGGGCGGCCTTTGGCTCCTTTTTTACCAATCATCGCATCCATAACATCGAGACTATCGAGGCAGGCATCCTCAGGGAGTTTGATTCCAAGATGACTGGCAAGACTGCCTGCAAAATCAATGGTGCAGACCACTTCATCGGAAATGCCGGGCTTAATGGTACCTGGCCAGTAAGTGATGAAAGGGGTGCGTGTTCCTCCCTCAAATATACTGTACTTCCCTCCGGAGTAGGGACCTGCTGCACGATGGTCCCCCATTTTTTCAAGTGCTTCATCGGCATAGCCATCATCACCAACCGGCCCGTTGTCCGAGCAGAAGACAATCATGGTATCCTTCTCAAGACCTTCTTTTTTCAGATACTTCACGATTTCACCCACGCACCAGTCGAGTTGTACGATCACATCCCCACGATAGCTCATGGCTGAGGTGTTACGGAATCTTTCATGGGGGATTCTCGGCACATGCAGATCATGGGATGCAAAGAAGAGAAAGAATGGGTCATTCTTATTTTTTCCAATCCATTCCTTTGATTTCTCGACCCACTTGTCCGCGAGGTCCTCATCCCTGAATCGGGCAGCATGGCCACCAGTATAGAAACCAATCCGGCTAATCCCATTGTGAATGGTGTGGTTGTGCCCATGGGTCCAATCCATTTTCAATGTGTCCCGATGGGTTACACCGGTCGGATGATCATCGCTTGGTTTTTTCATTCCCACCCAGAGGGGATCCTTAGGGTCAAGATTGAGGACCCGATGGTTTTCGACATAGACTTGAGGAACCCGGTCATTGGTGGTGGGTAGTAGAAAATTATAATCAAAACCGATTTCCCGGGGTCCTGGTTTAAGGAGGTCATTCCACTGTGGACCTTCCCCCTGTGCTCCTAATCCCAAATGCCACTTCCCAACCACGGCCGTTTTGTAACCGGCCTGCTTGAGCATGTCCGGCAGGGTGTAGGTGTCGGGTGAAATAATCAGGGGAGAACTGGGCGGAGCAATCCCGGTATTTTTTCCACGGAAAGCATAGGTCCCGGTAAGAAAAGAATATCGGGTGGGTGTGCAGGTCGATGCCGAACAATACCCACTGGTGAATTTAAGTCCTTCCTTGGCGAGTTTGTCGATGTGCGGAGTTTTTAAGTTTTTTGGTTTTGCCCCGTAACAGCCGAGGTCTCCGTATCCGAGATCATCGGCCATGATCACGATGACATTTGGCTTTTTAGCTTCTGCAAAAAAAGCCAGGCAAAAGATAGCATAGATATAGTTGAGTATTTTCATAAATTTCAGGGTTGTTTAATTGAATCAGCGGTTCATTAAGTCTTCGATTTCTTCCGCTTCAATGGGAATCTTGGACATTAGGTTAACGGGACCATTCCTGGTAATCTGAATATCATCTTCAAGACGGATGCCAAAGCCCTCTTCTGGTAGGTAGATCCCTGGTTCGACGGTAAAAATAGAATTTTCCTTAAACTCAGTCTGACCGTTGGATACATCATGAACATCCAACCCCATAGAATGGCCCAAGCCATGCATGTAATACTTACGGCAAGCCGGTTGGTCCGGATCCTGTTTTTTGACCTGAGCCCGGGTGATCAGTTTAAGGCGGAGCATTTCCTCGGTCATCATATCATGCGAGTCGGTTTGCCATTCCTTTAGGGATTTTCCGACCGTAGCATTTTCGATACTCTGCCTCAGGACTCGAAGGACTGCGTTGTAAACTTGCTTTTGTCGTCGGGTAAATTTTCCACTCACAGGAATAGTGCGGGTAAGATCTGCATTGTAATTGGCATAGCAGGCACCCACATCCATCAGGAGTAGTTGTCCTTTTTTACAGGTCTGATCATTTTGCAGATAATGGAGCACGCATGCATTTTCCCCAGATGCGATAATAGGGGTGTATGCAAACTTAGATCTGCGTTTGATAAATTCCTTGGCCCACTCAGCTTCTATCTCGTATTCAGTGATTCCTGGTTTCACTATTTTCAATACGCGGCTAAATCCTCGGGCCGTCACATCGATGGCCTGTTTAATCAGTTTGATTTCCAGCGGGTTTTTACAAAAGCGCAAGTCGTGAAGATGTGGAGCAAGGCGGTCAGTTTTATGAAGCGGATAGTCTAGCCTTATCCTTTTGTTAAATCGCTGATCGCGAGTTTCCACTTCATTGGCAGCCCGACTGTGTTCGTTGTCGTTGAGAAAGAAAGTTTCCGCTTCGGCTGCAAGTAATTGGAACATATTGTCAAAATCATTGGTCCAGTAAACCGTTTGAATTCCGGAAATCTTTTGAGCATCTTCCTTCGAGTGTTTGTATCCCTCCCAGATTTTCAGGTGCTCACTTGGTTCCCGTACAAATAAAATTTCGCGGTGCTTGGGGTTGGGGCAATCGGGAAAAAGCACCAAAATGCTTTCCTCTTGCTCGATACCGGAAAGATAAAACAGATCTGAATTGGGATGAATGGGGAAAGTTCCGTCCGCATTGGTCGGGAGAACATCGTTGGCATTGGTGATGGCTAGTGCCTTCTTGGGCAACCTGTCGGAGAGATTTTTACGATGGGTTGCGAAAAGTTTTGAATCAATCGGTGCGTGTCGCATGTTTTCAGCTTATTTTTTCAACATGGTTTCCCGTCCATACTTGACATGACGGACAGATAAA
>JBMYOA010000220.1:0-2807 GCA_049598825.1 Opitutales bacterium
CCTGAGAAATGGCATGGACTTACTGATAATGAACAGATTTACCGTCAACGCTACCTCGACCTGATCGTAAATGAAGAGTCCCGCGAAAGATTTCAGGCACGAAGTCGGATCATTAGGGAAATCCGAGAATTCTTCTGGGGGCGTGATTTTTTGGAAGTGGAAACACCTATGTTGCAGTCCGTTTCCGGTGGGGCCGCTGCCCGTCCTTTTCGTACCCATTTTAATGCCCTGGATTGTGACTTCTCTCTACGCATTGCCTTGGAGCTTCATTTGAAAAGGTTATTGGTCGGAGGGTTTGACCGGGTCTTTGAAGTAGGCCGGGTATTCCGAAATGAAGGCCTTTCCCGTAGGCACAATCCGGAATTTACGATGCTTGAAGCGTATCAGGCATACACGGATTACCGGGGCATGATGGAACTCACCCGTTCCCTCATTCAGCAGGTGGCCGAGAGGGCACTGGGCAGTCTCCAGATGGAGAGAAGTGAAGGGGATGCGATTGATTTGTCCGGCGAATGGAAAGAGGCGAAATACAAAGACTTAATCATTGATGCAGTCGGCCAGGATGACTGGTTTGAATTACCTAAGGAAGTAAAACTGGAAAAGACCAAAGCTCTGGGAATTGACGTGGATCCTGCACTCGAGGATTTTGAGATCACCAATGATGTGTTTGAAAAAATTATCGAGCATACCTTGATTCAGCCTACCTTTGTTACTCATATTCCGCGTGAACTTTGCCCGCTGGCGAAGATTACGGAAGACGATTCAAGTACGATCGATGTTTTCGAGCTTTGTATTAATGGTCAGGAAATTGCCCCTGCTTATTCTGAGCAGAACGATCCGGCGGTGCAACGGGATGCTTTCATGAAACAAGTGGGGGAAGAAACTCAGGAATTGGATGATGATTTTCTCCTCGCATTGGAGCATGGTATGCCACCGGCAGGTGGCATGGGGCTGGGGATCGACCGGTTGGTCATTTTCTTGACCAAAGCCGCAAACATTCGCGATACCATTTTATTTCCGACTCTACGTCCTTCCTGAGCGGTTGGAAATATGATCTTCTCCCGGGAATGAAAAAAACAAAGGGCATTCGCAAGGGGGATGATCCAGTGATCATTAAAGCGGTGGTTTGGCGCCAATCTGCACTCACATTATTCCTTTTTGTATGCGGTTTTTTCTTCGCCTTCATTGATTATGTGGGACCGGTTGTCAGCTGGCTGTGTACGATTGTTTTTGGCGTACTCTTTGTGCTAAGTCTTTTGGATCAGTTGCTCCAATGGTCTCGTCTGCGAATTGATGAGAATGGCTATGATTTACGTACCTGGTTTAAGCGGCAAAGATACCGGCATGAAGAAATCGAATCTTTTTCGAGCCAAATCTATCTTAATCGTCAGCTTATTATTTTAAAACTTCGTGAGCAGGCACTTGAGAAATATCAGCTTCAGGAACCCGAAATTCCTTTCCCATGTTCTTTTGGTAGAACGGTTGAAGATGTGTTAGCACAACTCCAAAAATCCTTGGATAAAACCCCAAGGAAAATTATAACCGAGTAGCGGATTAAGCTGAAGCTTCGATCGCTGGCTTGCTTTTGAAACTGGGTAAGTAAGCGATTCCTATGAAGATCAATTGGCTAAGGATAAAATACATCAATGGGTTGAACGCCTTATCCATGAATCCATAGGAGTGAAGTCCCACACCCAGCATATTCGTGCCAAACCACGACCAGGCAGTCACCACATTTCCAAAAATGGCAATGGATGAAATTCCTCTGATTTTGGCAACCCCTGACCATCTCGCATGCAGGAGAATGGCGTTCCATATTACGATTAGCAGGGCACCATTTTCTTTTGCATCCCAACCCCAAAAACGTCCCCACGATTGATCCGCCCAGATTCCCCCAAGTACCGTCCCCACGAGACTAAAGAATAGAGAGAAGCAAGTGATTCCGTAAATCATGGCACCAAGGATTCGTTGTGCATCTTTTTCAGTCCCCATGAGTTTGGCACCATATTTGGCGGTTCCACCAAACAGGGTAAGAACCAATTTGTGGCAAACATAGGCGATTCCCAGAAATCCTGCGAGGAAAGTGGTGGAGTAACCGATGGTGATAATGACCACATGAGTCGCCAGCCAGAAGTTCGAATCAAGCACCGCACGCATCATTTCCATGGTGTCTCCCGTCGGGTTAAGAGATGAGTCAAGGCTCAGGTTGTGGGCAATTACGAGGCTTCCGAATCCCACAAGTGAACCCATCGCGGATGCAACCCCGAGGCGGAGATATTTTTCCGTAAAGAAGCACAGCAACACGGCTCCCCATCCAATAAACAAGGCGGAAGAATAAAGATTGGTAACGGGAGGACGGCCTTCGATATACATTCTACCCGCTAGGCCAAAGGTGTGGGAAAGAAGCACGATCGCAGTGAGAATGTAGGCAGCATTGCGAAGCAGGCGGGCAGTATCTCCTTTTCGGCCAAGTGTGGTCGAGTAAGTGGCTGCCAGCCAGGAGACTCCTGCAATCAGGAAAATTAAAACATACGCAATCGAACTACGATAGAATGGCTCAAACCCGTTGTAGATTTTCTCAAACTCAAGGGTGGATGCATCATCACCTGCACGTTCCGTTCCCACCTTTCTTAATTCAGCCACAGTTTGGTTGAATGTGCTAAAATCTTGAGCAAGGTAACTCGCTTTCAGCTTTTCGTATAGACCGAGGACAGGATCAACCTCTCTTCGTAGTTTGATCGCTTCCGCATATTGAGATGCAAAAAGAGCAGTGGGATCCATTTTTTGATTTTCCCGAATCTGAAGGA
>JBMYOA010000221.1:0-2805 GCA_049598825.1 Opitutales bacterium
AGCGTCTTAACCCGTGCCTGGGCTTGGGATGCCTTGGATGCCTTTGCCCGAAAGCGTCGGATGAAATCCTCATGATGGGCAATCTCTCTTTGTTGGTTTCGATAGGCCGCCAGGTGTTGAGCTTCACGCTCTTTTTTCTGCACCAGGAAATTTTCAAAATTTCCGGGATACCGGAACAGCTTACGGTTGCTGATTTCAAGGATGCCGGAGCAGATTGAGTTGAGGAAGGCACGGTCGTGAGAAATCGTAAGTACGGAACCCGAGAATTTTTGAACCTGTGCCTGAAACCATCCCAGCGTTTCCAGGTCCAGGTGATTGGTTGGTTCGTCCAGCATCAGCAAATCCGGTTCCATGACCAGGAGACGGGCAAGATGGGCCCGCATAATCCAGCCACCGCTGAGGGTGTGGGCCGGTTGATTAAAGTCGTCCTGATGAAAAGCAAGGCCACTGAGAATTTTCTTGGCCTTGGCTTCAAGGTTATAGCCTTCCATCTCCGCGAATTTTTCCTGGGCGTCCAGACGATCCTGAGAATTGGGGTCAGTGTCTTCCCGTAAGACCTGCAGGGCCTTGGCTAATTCCGGGGTAACCGATGTCGCCAATTCCAACACCGTCTCCTCCCCGGTCGGGGCACTTTCCTGGGGTAGGTAACCGATGCGGGTGCCTCGTTCCCATTCGATTTTTCCTTCATCCTCGTCCACTTCTCCGAGCAGAATCGAAAACAGAGTGGTTTTGCCGGCTCCGTTTGCTCCGACTAATCCCATTTTCTCCCCTCTCATCATTCGCAGGGATACTTCCCGAAAGAGAATTTTCGGTCCGTAGCGTTTGCTGATTTTGGATAGTGTAAGCATTGAAAAAACGAACAGGCTTGCAGATGATGGGAATTTGGCAAAGCAATTTGGAGAGGGAATCAGTTTGGACCCGATTTGTAGACTTATGATTTGGGCAGTTTTTAGGTTTTTACCTTTTCTTGTTTCTTTTTTACAGCTAGTGAGGGTGTATGAATGAGCTAATATCCCGTAAAAATTTCCTTTTGCAAAGCAGTGTGGTCGCTACAGGACTGGTAGGGGGCATTCTTCCTACTTCATTATCAGCCAAGCATCACACCCCCAAGCGTTTCACCCTGGGTTTATCTCAATACTCCCTCCGGGCTTTATTGCGTGACGGATCCCTCGATGCCCTTGATTTTCCGAAATTCACGGTTGATCAGTTTGGAATTAAGGCCATCGATTTATGGGAGGGCGGTCTGCCCAAGGATAAACTGGATGATTCCAAATATTTAGCGAGGATGCGAAAGAAGGCGGAACAAGCCGGTACGGACTTATTTTTACTTATGTCCGGTGCCCTGGATGCATCCAAAGAAAAACGGGAGGCTAGCTCGGCGAGGATCAGTAAGTCTTTCGATCGTGCTTCCCAGTTGGGAGCACCCCTGGTGAGAATCTTTCTCAAGGCACCCGGTACGGATTCCGGTGAGGGTCTGAAGGCAAGCGTGGAAGCTCTGAAGCCTCTTGCGGATGAGGCAGCCAAAAAGAATCTCATCATCGCCATTGAGCCAGGTGCGTCCGAGTTAAGCCAGAAAGGTGCCTTCCTCGCCAAGGTGGCCACGAAGTTGAATCATCCGGCTCTCAAGCTGATGCCCGACTTCGGAAAACTTAAGGGCAATGTCTACGAGGGGACAGAAGCCATGCTGCCTCATACCATCACTGTTTCCTGCAAGATGCATAGTTTCGACAAGGAGGGCAACCAACCCGACTTTGATTACCCCCGTCTGATGAAGATGATCAAACAATCCGATTATAAAGGAATTCTTGCCATTGAATGGGAGGGCAGTGCCCTCAAGCCCATTCCCGGGGTTATTGCATCCAGAAAATTGATTGAGAAGTCATTGGCTTAATTGCATAGCACTTGCTTCAGTACAGGTCGGAAGATATGTAATCTTCCGTCTATGCAAAAACTTACTTTTCTTCCAACCCTATTCTTTATATGTCTGCAGTCCGCTTTTTCGGCAGAGGTTCATTTTTCGGAGAAAGCCGATCACTATACTGTCAAGCTTAAGGATATTGGTGAAGTAGCAGCCAGTGCGACGGCGGTTTTTTCAGCAGATGGGAAAAATTTCAGAATTGGAACAAGAGATTTACCAATTCAAGGTGAAGTTCGGAGTTCCTCAGTAGATACCCCATTTGGTCAGGCTATCCAAATAGACAGGCTTTATGGAAAGGATGACGCTCCTTACCAGTTTACGCTTCGAATCAGGCAGCTCATTGATCTTGATGCTATTTCCTTTCAGGGATTTTTACACAATCGCAGTGGGAAAGACTTAAACCTGACCTCCCTGGAAATATTGGACGCGTCCACTGGGGTGGGTAGACCTACCATTGGTAATCTTGCCGATTGGTTGATCACTCCGCTCATGCAGCATGTCCATGCGGAGACTTTAGCTGAGATGAATGGTGGATTCAATGAGGTAGGACTGTTCTTCAATACCAGGACTCAGAAAAGCTTTCTCATTGGCCCGGTCGGGCCAGCCGAAGCCCATTGCCGAATTGAGGTACATAATCAGCGTTTTAAGGCCTATGCCCAGATGGACCGGGTTTTAGTAAGCCCCGGGGAAACCCGCAGGAGCGAGGAGATCTTACTGATTGCGGAGGATCGTGAAACCAATATTGATGTATGGACCCGCTGGGTTGCTATCACCCATAAGGCACGCAGTAATAAAGGGCCGGTATATGGATGGTGCAGTTGGTATGACCGGACCACCAAAATTGATGAGGCTCATGTGATGGATGTGGTGGATACAATCGAAAAAAA
>JBMYOA010000222.1:0-2804 GCA_049598825.1 Opitutales bacterium
GGGTCAGTTGCCCGGGTGCTGAAATTACTTTTACCGGTGTAAAAAGAGTAGGGCAAAGGGTCATATCCATTCCATTCAAATCGGACTTTACTTCTTTGCATATCATGCGGAACGCGAAAGTAGATCGAGCCATTTGCATCATCGGGAATATGACTGGTTTGCCAAACCTTCCATTCCTGCGATTCCTCGTGCCTGAACAATACTCGTACCTGCCTTGAACCTGCAGGAATTTTTACATCAATGATTTCACCTTCTTCCAACCATAATGAAGAACGGTCCCACTGTTTTTGTGCCTTACAGAATAAAGGCAGTAAAGTGAGCAAAAAAATACTAGCTACTCGCAAGTAGCTAGTATTTGCAGAAAAAATGAAAAGTGATTTAGGGAACAGTGGAGAAATGATCGATTAAGATTTTTTTTGCCAACTCTTCAAAGCCCCTTTGGGATTACTTGAGACATCACCCCTGCCATTTTTGGTAATGGTTTTTCCATCTTCAGAGACAATTACAAGGGAGGGGATTCCTCGGACTTCAAACTTTTTTGCGAGGGCATTGGCTTCATCCGAGCGGTGAGGAAGGGTATACCATTTCATGCCAGCTTCCTTCATGTAATCCATTTGAGCTTTTGGAGAACGGTCCGAACTGACAAAAACCACTTCAAAGTTCTTTTTGTTTTTATCGCGGAATTTAACCAGGTTTGGGGTGAAAGAACGGCAGGGGGGACACCAATGAGCAGAGAAATAAATTCCTACTGTTTTTCCGGCAAGTGCATCTTTGGATACTTCCTTACCGTCTGAATCAAGGAGTTTTCCAGGGAAGAGTTCTTCTAATCCTGCACTTGGTCCGCTTGAAGGCTTAGCCCATGTCGAATAAGCAAGAAGGGTTAAAAATAATAGAAGGGATGTAAGATATTTAATTTTCATGATATAATATAATTGAACTCTAGATGACAAAAGATGAGTAATGCAAGTGTTTGAGTAAAATTTACAAAGTTTTTTCTTGTCAGAACCTGTTCATTTTCGATTCTAGACATTTCCCCTAATCATAAACCCTTACTAATCTATCATGAGCTTATCTTCTCTTAAACTTCACAATGCAATGTGGCCCGGTCTTGTGGGCAAAGGTGATGACGACGGTCAAGAACCACCTATTAGTTTAGAGCGAATGCTCGACCTCACCGCAGCGGCTGAGGTCAATGGACGCAAGTTTGACGGTATCGATTATTTCTTATTTCTCCCTCATACCAACCCTGAGGCAAGCGATGACGAACTTAAGTCAATCGCAGACCTGATTGTAAGTAAGGGGTTTGACATTGGTTCCCTGGTCGCACCAGTCTGGCCCGGAACGGTCGGAGACTCAGCCATGGGAACCGATGAACAAAAAGGAAAGTTTCTTGATGCGGTTAAAATGGCTTGCCGGATCGCCAAAGTTTTCAATGAACATGGTGCACGTAAGGGAGGTGTCATCCGTATTGATTCCGCAGAATTCGGTGTTGAGAAATGGAGAGAAGATTCAAGCACCAACACTGCTAGCATAGTAGCGACATTTAAGGAGGCCGCCAAAATCGCCGCCGATCATGGTGAGCGTTTGGCAGCTGAGGGCGAAATCTGCTGGGCTGGCATGCACAGTTGGAAAGATATGCTAGATATTCTGGAGGGAGTCGGAATGCCGGATGCCCTTGGTTTTCAGGCAGACTTAGCTCACACCTATCTCTACCTCATGGGGTACAATGCTCCCGAGCATGCCCTTCTACATGACGGCTATGCGGAGGAAGAATTCTGGCCAGCATACGAGAAAATGACCGACAAGCTTCGCCCATGGACCATCGATTTCCATGTTGCTCAAAATGATGGGCAAGTACACGGAGCTGGTTCACACGACAAAACAGGAAAGCACTGCCCAGCGGATGACCCAAATGGCAAGCTAGACATTACCCGCTGTTCACATTACTGGCTCAAAGATTTCGAAAGTCGTGGAATTAAGCATATTTGCTGGGATGGATGTATGTTCCCTAACGCAACTCTTGAAAACCCATCGACATGGAATACAATTCTTAAATCCATGATTGATGTAGTTTCCTAAAAGAGCGCTAGTTCTTTTCTTGCCCATTTTTCAATCTAGGGATTGAGGATTCCTTTGGACCTAAAAAAGCATCTTGTAGTAGCCTTTTCGCTATTTTTTACATGTTTTTTGGGATTTGCGGATGAATTAACCAATTTTGAAAAGGCTGAGTTAAAAAGACTTCTCGAGTTGGACTTGGATAAGCTGGCGGATCAGCCAGTACAGGGAGTTCTTGGCTATGATCAGGAATATTGGCGTAATCCGGCCTCGGTCCACATAATCAGACCAGAGGATATCACCGAGCATGGGTTTGCCAATTCGGTGGAAGCCTTGCGTGCCGTTCCAGGTATGCATGTTTCCCGAGGCTTAGCTTATGATAATTTCGCAGCGATGCGGAACTTCAGTGGCTTCACACCCCAGAAGTTTCTGGGTAAAATTGGGGGAAGAGAAGTTTCCCAGCTTATGCTTGGGAGTGCCAACTACTCAGTTGATGACTATCCTGTTGCGGTTATTGACCGGATCGAAATCGTTCGAGGCCCAGGTGCTTCCATTTGGGGAACAAACGCGGTAAATGGAGTAATCAATCTGGTTACCAAGCACTCTGCCGATACGCAGGGAGATTCCGTTCGTTTTTTGGTTCAGGACAATGGTACTTTCATGGGTGACTATGTCCACGGGGGACAAGTTTCTGAAGATAGCTATTACAGGTTCTGGGTTCGGGATCAGGAATATGCGGAAGGTACTCT
>JBMYOA010000223.1:0-2803 GCA_049598825.1 Opitutales bacterium
CCAGCCCAGCCAAACCCTGTGAAAAAAGCACCGATTGAACGTATCGATAAAATGCCAGTCGCCCCACCTTCTCCGCCATCTCCGATATCAAAGTCAGCTTCTACACCTTCCGCGGCTCCCCCGATCAAGCTTAGTACCATTTGAATGGTAAGGATTAAACTGGATATTGCTCCAATGGCGACGAATGTTTTCATCGCAGGTTCCATATTTAGCCAATATTCGATCATGAGGTGTATTAGATTTTTTATTTACAGAGATTACATATCATTCAGTCAAGGAAAACATCGGAAAAAGTTAAATATTAGTAGAATAGTGCAATTATTGCACAATCCCGCTTCTTGATTTTTGAATAAGCATAGACGATAAAATAGAAGAAATTACGGAGAGGAAGTAGATAGCACAACCGTATTCTAATTGCACTTGAGTCCCTCCCGGCAAAGTTTTGAGACTTATTAAAAAAAGGGATAAGACAAAGACTTCGGCCATCGAAAATTTACCGAGTATTTTGGCCAACTTGAAAATTGAAAAAGCTTTTGTTAGTTCTTGGTTAAAGAAAGAATAAAACCAAAAGACACATAATTTTCCGACAGGGAAAATAACCGAGAAGATTGATAATACAGCAACCATAAACCAATCTTTCATTTCAGCCAGTTCCAGGATAATCCCTAAAACCGAGTAGGTAATTGGCTCCATACTTATCGGATCTATGATTTCCATTAGCCAGGTGATTTCCCCGGCCTTCGGATGGATGGTCATAGTCGGGGCAACCAAACCTATTCCTAATAAAAGAGAGCTTACAAGAATCAGGGGTCTTGTCATATGCCGCTCAGTTACTCTCTCATAAATTGAGCAAGATCATCGATCGTTGAGTCAATTGGTAAGACTGTAATGATGATGCTTCGCACAGAATTCTTAGAATCTTTGGGGAATTCCCGTGAATTTTTTCCGACCCGCAAGGATTTAAGATCAATTTCAATATTGCCGGCTAAATCATCTTTGGCCAAGTCGCTATCCTTGACGACAATTTCAACCGATGACTTGGTTTCGTAGCGGATTCTTGCCGCTTGGATTGCTTCATTTGGAGAGAGCGTTTTTCCAAGCAAATCACTCCACTTCAAATCAATCTGTAACCCCGACCAGTTACCTAACAGGGAATCATCCTTTACCGTGCTTTCAAAGATTTCATTACCAAGCCATTTAATTTGATATTTTATATCGGGACCATCTTCTCCACGGTCCCATGGTTTTCCTTCCTGATTGTTGGGATAAAGTTCGATCTCAGAAGCGTATAGATAGTAGGACTTCCCTGATATAAGTTTGTCTCCGCTATTAGCAGGTGTGCCAACCTGTTCCAGATTATTTCGATCTCCGTCTCCCGAAGTAAAGGCCCAGTAAGCACCTGCCGCCAGAAAGATTACCAAAGCTGGTACCAACGCGGTAAGCCAAGGTTTTTTGGGTGCGTCAAAGTCCGATAGATCTGACATATATCCGCACAAAACTGCTAAGCGCGGGGAAGTGCAACCCAAAAGATGGGCGGTTAAGGATTGATTCAGGATTCAGTATCCTTTTTCAAAAATGTTTCTCTTATCAGATTTAATTCTTTTTGATAGAGAAATTTAAAATCATTGATGTGAGGTTTTTGCAAAATATCAATGGGGGATACTTGGATAAATTCATCTCTTACTTCCGCAAGTGATAAAAGTGCCTGGTATCCCGGAATAGAAGCGACCCATTCTTTTTTTAAATTCAGTGCGCTCCTTTGGGCTAGCGTTTCAGTCAAGCTATGCAGGGACGCTTCAATCTGCTGTTGTGTTTCCTTAACCTCATCTAAAACCTGCATTTGCCTTTCTAGTTTTTCCCGTTCACCGGGAATGAGGAGTTTAAGTTGAGGAAAAGGATTCAACAGTAAGCAAAGCACAATCATCGAAGTGCACCCGAATGCAAAAATCAATTTGGGGCGGACGATTGTATTTTGTATTGAATATTTCTTCTGATCAGCGGATGTAATGTGCGAAATCAGACTATGATCAAAGCCTGTATTTTCCCTGTCTTTTAGCCGTTCTGTTTTCACTTCCTTTCTCAGGGTATCAATTATGTTTTGATCTGCCGGGTCAACGGCCTGATTTCCAAGGATTTTAAGTATTTTCTTCATAATGAAATGCCTCTGCTGGTCGCCTTTTTTTGAAGTTTCTGACGGGCTCGGAAAAGAATAACCTTAATCCCCGTTTCGGTTTTTCCCATAATTTGTCCTATTTCCCGAATCGAAAGGTCTTCTCCATAATGTAATCGCAGTGCTTGGTAAGATTTCTCATTTAAGACCTCTGCGGCCAATGCCCAAAGTGGTTGCAGTAATCTGTTTTCTGCCGATTCCTCATGACTGGGTAGATTATGATCCTGGATAGAATCTTCTTTTCTTTTACTTTTTCTTTTCTTCTCATTTAAGGCAACCCGGCGGGCGATGGTGAAGATCCAGGGTGCGAATGATTTTTGAGGATTATATAGATGAATTTTATGGTAGGCCCGAAGCAACGATTCTTGAGTAACATCAGCCGCCGCTGCATGGTCCAGTATACCCATTAAGAACCTACGAATCCTTGGCCAGTATCGTTGAGACAACTCATCGAAGGCTGGCAAGTCTCCTCCTTGAGTTAACTTGGCAAGTTCCTCGTCACTCTTCTGAGAATTTGAGGACAAAGTAAATTTGTTTACAGCTTGGAACTTAAAAGAAGGGTCACATTTATTTGGAATCTTCTTTGGCTTTCTTCTTCTTTTCTATTTCCTCGTTCACTTTAGTTTCAAAAAA
>JBMYOA010000224.1:0-2798 GCA_049598825.1 Opitutales bacterium
ACCATCACCGGAGCCGGAGTAACAACCATCAGGGCATCGCAGGACGGTAATGGCAGCTACAACCCTGCTCCCACTGTTGATAAGACACTTACGGTAAATAAAGTGGGTCAGACTATTACTTTTGGTGCTCTGAGTAACGCCAGTCTGACAACTGGAACTTATGCTCTCAGTGCCACAGCATCTTCGGGATTGTCCGTCAGCTTTAGCAGTAGCGACAACGCCATAGCGGAAGTAAGTGGAAATATTCTGACACTCAAAAAAGGTGGCTCCATTTCCGTAACGGCAAACCAGGGCGGAAACGGAACCTATCTCCCGGCACCAAGCGTCACCCAGGCACTTACGGTAATTGATGACACCCAACAAGCCCAGACCATCACCTGGACCCAGACTCTGGGTACCCGTGCATTTGGGGTAGCGGATCTTAATCTGACTGCCACCGCAAGCTCCGGTTTGGCGGTTTCATATCAGAGTTCTGACACGGCAGTGGCATCCATTGTAGGCTCTTCCTTACGGGTAATTGGCGCAGGGACCGCTTCTATCACTGCCACACAGGCAGGAAATGGTGCTTACCAGGCGGCCACACCGGTAATCAAATCTGTTACGGTCACCAAAGCCAATCAGCAAATCGTAACCAATGGCGGATCCACTACCCTTCCTGACCTAACCAAGGATAATGGTGATTTTGAATTTGTCCCGGCACTTAAATCCCGAAATTCAGTCACCCTACAGGACACTGGGCTTGCCCTCAGTTTATCCAGCTCCAATTCCGCCGTGGCGGAAATAACCGGGGGTGGATCCAAATTAAGTCCAAAGGGGCCAGGCACGGCTACGATCACGGTTTCTCAGGCTGGCGATGCAACTTATAATGCTGCAGCCAATGTAACTTTTACCATAACGGTTACTGAGCTCAGCCCATACAATGATTCTTTCACTAATCTCAGACTCTGGCTTGACGGTAAGGATATCAATGGAGACCAATTACCAGAAACGGCTGGCAGTTTCCTCGCGAACTCAAAGGTGAGTACCTGGGCTGATCGTTCAGGGAATGCGAATACCTTGGCACAATCAGAAAGTTTGAACCATCCAACCTACGAAAGTATTGGAGGTCTTAAATTTGACGGAAACGATTTCATGTCGGTTGCCCTACCTACGGAACTTCAGGGAAATCCTGCCATTACTCTCTTTATCGTGGCAGACTCCCTCATCAATGGGGGTCGAATCATCCAGTTGGGTAATACGAGCGGTGCTGCAAACGCAGTTTTTGGAATCCATGAAACAGGTTCCGTTCTTTACAACGATGGTAACCAGACCGCTTCACAAAACTTTAATGTTTCTCCAACTTTTGGTTCTTTCCGAAGAGTAACAGGTGCGAGCAAAGCAGAGACTGAATTCTTCCGCTTTGGTGCTTCTGTTTATCTCACTTCCCCTAGCACCGCTGGTACCTTATCCTTACCTTCCAGTAGTTCCAGTATTACAATCGGTAACGGGAATACAGGCTCTGGAAATGATTTCTTCCGGGGTATCATTCATGAGGTTTTATTGTTCTCTTCTTCCTTGGATGATTACAACCTGCAACGGGTCGAGGGATATCTTGCGCACAAGTGGGGAGGAGAAGCAAACTTACCGTCCAATCATCCTTTTAAATCCAGTGCACCCACTTTTGGAGGTACACAATCGATTACTGTGGCTCATACCAATCTTGCTACAGATTCCACGGATAACTTGCCGTTTATGTCAATTTTTGACTCTCCTTTTGATCTCGATGGTTCATTTGCAAGTTCCGGTCTTCCTCTGACTTATGAGACCAATAATAGTTCGGTCCTGGCTGTGAATGCTCAGGGCAAACTTCAACCGGCAGGAGTGGGTAAAGTCACGGTAACCTTAAAACAGGCTGGCAATACTCACTTCAGTGCAGCTTCCAATCAAACACTCAATATGAAAATTTTGGGCAAACGTTCCCAAATCATTACATTTGGTTCCATTCCTGACAAAGACCCCAGTGATGCTGACTTTACAGTTACAGCAACGGCATCTTCCGGACTTCCTGTCACTTACACCAGTTTGGACACAAGCGTGGCAACGATCACAAGCGGTGGAACTATTTCCATTGTTTCGGCAGGCACTGCTACTATCCGTGCAACACAGGATGGTAACGATACTTACGCCCCCGCTCCCAAGGTTGAGCATTCCTTCACCATTGGAGACTTGATGAATGTTTCCTTCGAACCGGTAGCCACCATGGGGTACAGCCAATCCTTCAAAGTCAGAGCATGGGCCTATGATGCTAATAACGGTATGCTGCTTAATGGCAAAAACGGTATCACTATGTCATACACCAAAGAATCGGGTCCCGCCACCATTTCCGGCAACACCGTAACCACCAACTCCTCGGGATCTGGGGATGTCGTTATCAAGGTTACCGTTTCCGGGCTTAGTTACGCTCCTGGTACAGCAACCTTGAACATAAGTATCGACCCAACCAAGAAAGGTCAGGTAATCACATTTCTACGTGGAGAAAAGGGCGGTTTGGGGAATCTGCAACTCTCGAGCAAACCAGTTTTCCTTGGTAAAATGGCTTCTGCAAATTCAAACCTTCCCATTACGTTCACCCTCGTAAACAATCCCAATAATATCGCAAAGATTGTGGGAGTTGGAGATAAAGCACAATTATTTCTGGCACCTAAGGGCGTGGATTCATCGGAGAAGTTTAGCGGATTTGATGGCGGAAAGGAACTGGCGATCAAAATCAGGGCAAGCCAGGCGGGTGACAGCTCAAACTGGAACGCCGCTCTTAGCGT
>JBMYOA010000225.1:0-2796 GCA_049598825.1 Opitutales bacterium
GCACGGGTGGTGAACCTTATTTTCCAACATGGTATCGATGGGGGTATGGTTGGCCCCTCGGTAGGGGTTACAAAGAACTTTCACTTGAGGAAAAGGAGTTGGTTCAGAGGAAACTTGATTCCTACTATTCCGTCCGGAAAACTAATTAATTCTGAATCTCAATGCCTTCATCATTCTGGATTAACCCAGTTTAACCTCAATTAGGTAAAGATTTCCTTTTGAGGATTGATTTATCAAATTTAAATCGTAGATAAAATAGTTTGTGATCTATGATGTAAAGACTTTCGAACCAGGTGAATTAATCCTCAAGGAAGGAGAAATCGGAAAAGGTTTCTGTATCCTAGAAGATGGCGAACTGCAGGTTGTAAGAGGTGATAAAATCTTGAATGAAATAACATCCCGCGGTTCCATGTTTGGAGAATTGAGCGAACTTCTCATGTATAAGCGGGACGCCTCAATTAGGGCAAAGACCAAAGCATCCGTTAAGTTTTTTAATATCAGCCTTCCCGAGTTTGTTGAGCAGAATCCCAAGTTCGCAGTTAAGATTATTCGAAATCTTGGTCGCAGACTTATTCGCATGAATGAAATTGCGATGCAGGGAGATGCGAGAAATAACATTCTGCAGTCTGTGAATGATTCAAGTGAATCCTCCAAAGATCAGGTCACTCGAATATTGGTAGTCGAAGAAAAGCAGGCAATTTTCGAGCAACTGAGGGAGAGTCTGTCAAAGACTGGGTGGGTGCTCGAGTGGGTCTCTTCTGAAGATGAAGCGGTTACCATCTGTGATAAAGAGTATTTTTCGGCCATTATTGTAAGTTGTTCTCTTCCAGATAATGGTGCGATTGACTTGAAAAGGAAATTGAAGACAAATCCGATGTCTGCCAAAACTCCGGTTACTGGTTTATTGACCAAGGGCGATGATCGGGCAAAAAATGCTGCCACTGAAGTCGGATATACCGCTTTTATTTCCAAACCCATTGAGAAGAATAAAGCACTCAATACTTTATATGATGTGCTCAACTTGGATTTCTCTGATCAATATTTTAATCATCTCGAAGGAGCTCTTTATTTTAGGGTTCCAGCTACTTTAAACGAAGAGTTATTAGCCCAGATTAATCGCAGTTTCCCGAGAAGAATAAGTTCAGCGATTAATGATGGTGTTGATAAAATGGTAGTTGATGTATCTCAACTTTCTGAAGTTTGGGCAGAATCTATCCAATTGGTGACGGATTTGGCTGAGCATTTAGAGGAAATTGAAAATCCTTTCAAAACCGCATTTGTAGCCGAAGGGGAAGATTCATCCAATTGGAATAAGCTTGATGGTTGTGAGGATTGGGTAGTATGTGAATCGGTAAAGTCAGCAGTCGAAAATTTAATTGATTCAGAAAAATCTTAATTATCTGAAATTGAATATGTTTTGATTCGACTTTTGTTTTCAGAAGGAGTCAGTTGAATATCTAAATTTATTTTATTTATGATATTCGAGACATTAAGCTTCAATCCAGGCGATTTTATTCTTCGTGAAGGAGACATAGGAAAAGGATTCTACATCCTAGAGCAAGGCGAGCTCGAAGTTACGCGAGATGAAAGAGTAATCAATGAGATTACCTTGCCAGGTGCCATGTTCGGAGAGTTGAGTGAGTTGCTCTGTCACAAGAGGGATGCCTCCATCCGTGCGAAGACGGGCGTGGTAGTTAAATACTTCGATATGGAACTGAGTCAGTTTGTTGAAGAAAACCCAAAGTTTGCGGTTAAGATTATTCGGAATCTGGGACGGCGGTTATGTCGCATGAATGCAGTGGCAATTCAAGGCAATACCCGCAACGACTTTCTTAAGAATATTGCAAGTACAAGAGAAGCAGAAGGGGGGGAGAAAAAAATCCGGCTTTTAGTTGTGGATGATAAGCCAATGATTATTGAGCAGATCAAAGAATTCGCCAAAGATCCCGGTTGGATCATCGAGGGGGCAGCCGATATTGATTCAGCAATTTCTCTTTCCGAGGCTTATGATTTCAACACTTACATTATTAGTTGTTCTTTGCCTGATGAGGGAGCTGTCGAGCTAAGACGGAAGTTGAAGACGAACCCAAAATCATCAACCGCACCCGTTGTGGGCATGCTGGTTAAAGGAGATGACTTGGCCATGAGAAAAGCTTCGGATGCCGGTTTCTCTCATTTTATTTCCAAACCTTTTGAAAAGAGTAAAGTAACTTCAACACTTTATGGAGTCCTTAATCTGGATGCTTCTGATCAATATTTTGATCTCGAGGAAAATATACTCTTTTTCCGAGTTCCCAGAATTATTACTCCAGAACTTTTTGAGGACATAAAAAGTAGTTACTCCGCCCGCTTACGCATGACCATTAATGATGGCATTGAGAATGTGGTAATGGATCTGTCTGCACTCGAGGAAGTTGGCGAGGATTCGATCGAGTTGGTCGGCGAGTTTGCTGAACTTATCGAAGAAATGGGAAGTCCTTTCAAATTGGCATTTGTGGTGACGGGAGAAGATTCAGAAATGTGGAAAAATCTCGATGGTTGTGAAGAAGCTGAGATTTTTGAGTCACTTGAAGATGCTAAGAGTCAGATGTCTTGAGGTTCTTATCTAATCTTTATTTTGCATTCTTTCCAATTCTGCTTTTACGCGCAATCCGTCATTTTCAAAATTTATACCAAAGTCGACCTTGCTCCAGTTACCAAGAATACTAATCGTGTTTGGCATTTTCGACTTGGCTGGATGTCCGAAGACCGTGGATTCGTAAGTCTTAAACTTGTCATTCCACACATATTTTCCGC
>JBMYOA010000226.1:0-2793 GCA_049598825.1 Opitutales bacterium
AGTTCCCCATAGTTGGTCTGATAGGTTTCGCGGGCGTCCTTATCCAAATCAGAGGAGAACACGCAGGAATGCCCCAGAGAGGATAAGGCTTGGCGAAAGCCTCCCACCCCGCAGAATAAATCGATAAAATTTAACCCTTCCATTTTCCCCCCATCACAACCAATTATTTAATGGGGTGCGTTGCGACCGGCAACCTGAAAGAATTAAGAGAACCTAGATATCACAAAGTTCCACCGCCTGGGCCAAACCTTCAGCCGGGTCTCGGGTGGGAATAAATTCCTGTCCCACAAATCCCTGATATTTAATATCCAAAAGAGCCTGCATAATCGGCGGGTAATTGATTTCCTGGTTATTATCCAGTTCGCCACGGCCCGGATTTCCGGCGGTATGAATATGACCGATAAAATCTCCGCACTCACCAATCCGGCGGATCACATCCCCGTCCATGATTTGCACATGATAAATATCAAAGAGCAATTTCACCCGGGGTGATCCCACCTGTTTAACGATATCCAGGCAGTAATCGATATGGTCGCCCTGATAACCAGGATGCCCCTTATTCGGATCAGACCCGTCGCGGGTATTGAGCATTTCGAGGCATATGGTCACTCCTTTTTCCTCCGCATATCCGGCCACTTTTTTAAATCCTTCCACACAATTTTTAGCCCCTTCCTCGAGGGAAAAATTTTCTTCGTACCCGGTAAATGCAATCACATTGGGGCATCCAAAATCAGCCGATTCATCAATCGCGGTCTTCGTCGCCTCGATCAGCATCGGATGATAGGCCGGGTTATTGTATCCCTTAATGAAAGGCTTCCCTTCGACCGGTATACCGGAGATGGCACAGGTCAAACCGTACTCCTTCAGGGTTGGCCAGCTCTTGGAATCGATCAGCTCGATACTTGTACAACCCAGTCTCTTCGCCTGCTCACAAGTCTCCTCCACACTCCAATGACTGGCAAAACACCACGAAACCACCGACTGATTGATCCGTCCATTCTTGACCCCCCTTGCAGCAGATCCCTGCTCCGCCCCACAACCGGATGAAAGAGGAATCGTGCTGGCCACGGCTCCGGCGGTTAGGCCTTTAAAAAGACTTCTGCGGTTTAATGTACCAGGGGTCGGCGAAAGGGAATTTTTGTTTTCTTGCATTCATTTGTTCTTCACAGAGCTACCTGCATGGCAAGTTATTTCCTTCTTGGATCCAAAAATCCTGCGATTGACACCTCCCTGATCCCTTCCCAAATTTAAAAGACCCAAGATCATGAAAAACTCTACAATCGCCCTTTTCTGTATGTTCCTCTTTGCCTGTTCTGAAGAGAACCAACCATCACCCGCTGATCCTACAGAAAACCCAGGGTCATCTGAACAGACTGGATACCATTCCACTGGGCAAGTTTTGACGAAGCCCCAAGTGGAAGTTATGGAAATCTCCCAGTATGCCATTACCCTGAATTGGTTTGAACCTTCCAATTGGCAGAGTGACCCGGATTTCCCCGGTCAACTTGAGTTTCGCGTAGAATCCTCCACCAATCCAAAATTCGACAACCTCGTAACCACCCGGACGATTCGCGATTCCTTCCAAACCACCTTTTCCAATCTGCAGCCGGACACCCCCCACCACTTTCGGGTCACCGCTCTTCCCGCACCCGGTGACTCCCGGTACAAGGAAGGTGAATCCACCACTCTCACCGTGATGACTGCCTCTTACCCCCAGGAGCAAGTCGGTGGCTTTTCGGTAAGTCCCGAGCATGGAAAAGTTCATTTTTCGTGGAGTGAACTCAATCAACCCGGCCCGATCGACTATGTGGTCCATCTGCTCGATGATGAGCAACAAAGACGCCCCTTCCGTGAATTCATTACCCGCGAGACGGAAATCCGTGATGTGACCCTTCAGGGCGGTCGTACTTACTGGGCACAATTCCGGGCAGCACCTGCCGAGGGAAACTTGGCCTTCTCCACCACCGATGAAATCACCATTCAATTTGATGTCCCTGGAAACCCACTTCCCCAGCCCCAGAACATCAGTACGATTGACCGGAATGGCACCCTCGAAGTCCAGTGGTCCGCGGTCACCTCCAACATGGGAGAAATCTCCTACATGATCAATGTCAAGACTGGCGAAACCCTTGATGAACCATTTGGAGATTTTGTTCAGAAAGAGGCAATCCTCCGCATCCCCGATGCCAAGCCCTACGGACGGTATTCTTTCATGATAAAATGTTTTCCTGATGCCGGGAACTACAGTGATCTCGAAAGCCCACCCGCTATGCATTCTTTTGACTTCCCGGTAGTTTACTGCCCCACTCCCACGACCAAGCCAGTTATCCGCCCAAAAGGAGAGCCCTCCAGCCTCCAAATCTCTCTCGAAGAACTACCCGATGCCCCGGCCGGTCACCGCTATGAAATCGAAGTGGCCAGCGATCCCGAATTCTCCACCGGCCTCGACCGAAGAACCCTCGAAGGTAACGAACTGGACACCGTCATGACCGGCCGTGTGCCTGAGGAAGCCCATTATGTTCGTATCCGTATGATTGGACCGGAAGATGATGCCACCATCATTGCCTCTTCCTGGACAGACACTGTAATGATCGAGGCCCAGCCAAAGCCGGTACCCCCACCCAATCCGCTCCCCTAGGAAATCCGTCAGCGCTTCCAGAAAACCATCGAGAGAAGCAACCCGATAAAGGCACCGGCGGCATCGGCCGCCGCATCCCACACTTCCGGGGAACGCCCACTTCCCAGCCAGTCCTGCCAGCACTCATCCGCAATTCCAAAACAGGCACAAAAAGC
>JBMYOA010000227.1:0-2783 GCA_049598825.1 Opitutales bacterium
TTTTAATTTACCTTTAAATACTCCACAACATCACGGAGTTGCTGGGCGTCCAACCCAAGGCGGGAGGCCGGGGCCATCAGGGAAGTGTTCATTGTTTTGCGACTCATCACATCTTCCGCAGCGATGACCAAGTCCTCACCCCCAAATACCCGGATCACTAATGGATCACCCTCCGCTTGGATAAAACCCTGAATCCGCTTGTTTCCTTTGACGACGAGTTCAGTACCTTCGTATCCGTGAGCTAAATCTGCAGAGGGATCGGTGATCGCTTTGAGAATAGTCTCACGGTCCTGACCACGGCCCCAACCTGCAAGTGTGGGACCGAATTCAACACCCACGGAACCCACTTTGTGGCATACATAACAGCGGCCAATTGCCTGTTTGCCGTTTTCGGGGTTTCCTTTCAATGAAAGAATTTGAGCCGCTTGAGGAAGATCGGTTTCGGGGCCGAACGAGATGGGAGCCAGGCGATCAATATAGGCAGTTGTGGATGAACTTTTTCCGCTAAGCAAGTCTTTAGCTTTATATTTATTCCAGATGCCCTGATCGCGTTTATCGATAAAAGCTTTAGCGAGGCTTGAGGTTTCGCTGTTACTGTTTTTTGCTATTTCCACCATGGCTTTGGCGGCCTGGGGTGCTTCGATTAAACTTAAGGCAAAAAGCATCGAGCGATGGACTTTAGAATCTAGAGTTTCGTCTAGTGCCCACCTCTTGATTTCAGGGATCGCAGAGACTGGATGCAGCCGCCAAACCAATCCTCCATATTTCGGCTCATATTTTTTGGACCCCATGGCTTTATGGAGTAGCGAGTAGACTTTCTCCTCCTTATCAGTGCACCCGATACCGAAGGCTTCGACATAATACCGGTCGATGCCATCATATCCTTGTGCGATTTTAAGCAGAATATTTTTCGATCTGTCGAAGGGAAGATATCTCATTGCGAGAGCCACCTCTCTTCGAACAGCAGGGGATGAGTCATTTGCAAGTTTATCTGCATGTTCTAGAATTCTATGGTTTTCGTGACGGAGAGCCCGAAAAGCACATATTCGGATGTTGGCATCCTCGTGATCAAGCTGATCTTCGACGATCTTCAGTCCATTTTTCCCAAGTTTTGCGAGTAGCCATATCGCTCGGGCTTGAATAAACGAGTTGGAGTGTGCAAGCAGTTTACGAACTGGTGGAATAGATTTGTTTCCAGCTTTTACCAGACGTGCCCGCCCAAGTTCACGAACATTGGGGGAAGGGCTTTTCAACGCCTCGATCTGTCCTTCAATGTTGGTGAGATCAAACTGGGGGATGGAAAGTTTGGCACCTTTGGGGGCAATGCGGTAAATCGCACCCGTCTGTCCGGCATCCCGTGTGCCATGACCGCCGACCCGTGCATCGAACCAATCGGCAACATAGATCGCACCGTCCGGGCCGATGCAAACATCGCTCGGTCTAAATAGATTGATTAAGCCATTAATTCGGCCGGCACTCGCAAAATCAGCACCGGCAAAATTTTTCTCAGGGTTACTGGTGAGGAAGATATCCCGCTCGGGTAGGGTGATTCCAGAGCCTTTAATTTTAGGGTGGTATCCAAACAGTACATTTCGGGCAGGTTCGCAACTAATGACATACCCTCCAAAGCGATCCTCCATGATTCCATTTTCGTAAAAGGCAATTCCCGTTGGTGAGCCACCGCCATAAATATCTCCCGCCGGTACGACGCCCGGGTCTTCCTGACGCCACTCGGCAATCTGGGTGGTTTGTCCGGGCATCTTATCACTTCCCCATCTTCGCAATCCATTTTTGGAAGTGAAGCCCATGTTTCCATATTCCATTAACCAGGCTGTGCGGCTGGCGGGTGGATCATCGTTGTCATTCTGAAAAACATCACCCAGTGAGCTAACCGCTTGCTCGTAGGAATTGCGGAAATTATGCCCGATCGGGCGAAGTCCGGATCCGTCCTGATTGACCCGAAAAGCAACTCCACCCAGGTAAACCTGTCCATCGGAACTTGGCTGTCCTGAGATATGCTTCATGGAATAGAAACTCCCTGCATTCAACTGCCACCCATCTTTATCTGTAACCATTGCACCCTTGTTTCCAAAATTTAAGTAGTATTGTCCATTGGGTCCAACGGTGACTGCGTGGAGGCTATGATCGTGGTTGTTCCCGTCAAACCCGGTCAGTAATACTTCGCGCTTGTCTACTCCTTCATCATATACGGCATTCCGATTGATGTCTGTGTACACGATCAGGTCGGGCGGTTGTGATACGATGATTTTATTATCTACGACCGCAACACCCAGCGGAGAAATAAAAGTTTTTTCCTGGACGAATACATGGGAGCTTTCTGCAATACCATCACCGTCCTTGTCCTCAAGAACTACGATACGGTCTCCATCCGGTTGAGTTTTCTTCCCTCGGTAGTTTCTTCCCTCCGCCACCCAAACGCGCCCTTTGTGATCGATGTCCATATTCGTCGGATTGAAGAAGAGCGGGGATTTTGCCCATAGCTTCACCTCTAATCCTTCTGGCAGTGTAAATTGATCTGGCGGGAAATGATCAACAACTGGAATTCCCTGCTGAATTTGAGATAATTTTGGAAGATCAATGGGACGGTCGGATACAAAAAACTGTACGCTACTTTGGGTTCCATTTTGCTGGTCACTTCCTCCATTATCAATTCCGGCCAGGCATCGAAATTCAACAAACTTATGATCTTTGGGTAATTTGTAATGAATTTCACTGTTTGCGTGGGTGCCGATACCGTATTCGATATCCTTTCCATTAATTCT
>JBMYOA010000228.1:0-2781 GCA_049598825.1 Opitutales bacterium
ACCGAGCAGGGCTTTTTCATAAAGTTTGCCCCACCCCATCTTCGCATCCCGTTCTCCCTGCATCCAAACAAAACAGATCGTTTTAATCTTTTGCCCTTCGATCGCCGCATTTACCTTCCCCATCAAACGGTCATACAGATCACCACTCTGATTTGGCTTTTCCCCCTTCGGGTCCTTCCATTCTTTCCACCACCGATGAATCGGTTGGCCCCCAAGCGCATCCTGCACGACAATTACCTTTTCTTTACCAAGTTCCTTTTCAACCATCGGAGTGAAAGCCTCGTCCGGTCGGTGACCCTGCATATTCGACTGACCCGACAAAATAAACAAATGCTTCCCGTGGTCATCCGCTAGCACAGTGAAAGAGAATATGAAAACGCAGGTCAGTGAAAGTAAGGCTCTCATGATAATAAATTCGGACTAGGACTTCTTTTTCTTCTTGGTTTTGGGCTTTGGAGCACTGGCTTTTCTTCGAGCCTCTGACTCGGATTCCAATTTCTGAACATAAGCCTCCACAAACGCAGCATCTTCCCTTTTACGAAAACATTCAAGAATCGGATCTCCGGTTTTCACCATCCACTCTTCCAAAAGTTTTTGTAATTTATTTTTGACTTCCTGATTATTGGAAGAATCGATCAAATTCTGCAGGCAGTCCGGGTCTCTTTTGACTTGATAAAGTTCCTGAGGAACGCGGTAGCGATAGAGATTCAGCCTCTCATTCATCGCTTTATCATTCTTGGCTAATTCGATCATCCTTTTACAGGTGACCGTTCCATTGGTGGCAGTCGCAAAAATGCGTTCCCCATTTGACCAGGGATTGAAAAGATACAAGTGGGTCTTGGTCTGAATTGCACGCATCGGATCTCTAGAACGACCTGAATTCTCGTGGTATTGCTTGATGATAAAATCGCGGTCAGCCTGCTTCTCCCCTTTCAGAACCGGATAAAAGGAGCGACCGTCCAACCGGGACGGTTTTTCAACGCCCAATGCATCCAATACCGTAGGTAACAAATCCAGTACAGATACCATATGTCTTTTATCTACCCGGCCATCCTTGGTGACACCGGGGATCCGAACCATCAGGGGCGTCCGCGTGCTATGATGGTAAAGCTGAGTCTTCGCAAAAGGAAGAGGCATCCCATGATCGGAAAGAAAAACGATCATGGTGTTTTCCCACTCCCCACTTTTCTTCAGGGCTCTGAGAACTTGGTTCAGGCAGTCATCCGCCCGGCGCACACTGCTGTAATAAAGGGCAAGCTCCTCGCGAACCGCCTCATCCTCAAAAAGGAACCCTGGAACCGGCACTTCATCCGCAGTAAAGATACGGCTCGGTTGATAAGGGTCTTCCCCTCCTCCCCGTACCTGTGACCAAAAGGGTTTGTGCGGATCTGAAATATTCACTGACAAAAAGAAGGGCTTTCCCTGCTTCTTGGCGTTAGCGATTCCTCGGGCGGTGGATTCACCATAAGACTTGGCATCTTTGATGTGGGCCTTGGAACCATCCTCCAAAGTAGTAAGATCCTCGTCCCAGTCATAGGGCTGATAAGGACTGGAATGAGTCACCTTTCCACGAATCCCGGCATAATAACCGGCATCTTTCAAAAGATCCACCATGTGTGGCCAGCCCGGGTCGGTAACTTTATAGAAACCTTCCACTTTATTGTTATGGGAGATCAATCCGGAAAACATCACATTCCGACAGGGATTACAATTCCCCACGGTGACATGGGCGTAATCAAACCGTAGGGACTGGGATGCGAGACGATCCATCACCGGGGTGGTTCCTTCCAGTTCACATCCGTAGACCCCAACAGAATCACAACTCATATCATCCACGGTGATGAGGAGTAAATTGAGTGGCTTCTTTTCTTCAGCGTATAAGTTGCCTAGAAGAAACAAGCCAAGAGAGTACAGGGATGTAAGGAAATAATGAGCTTTCATATGAGGTTAAAACTTACCAAAGAGGGGAAAGTTTCAACCAAAGGCAATGAGAAAGAAATAGGTTACCCTATATTCTCATTGGGATACAAAAGGAGTTTTACTTTCCGATTTTGAACTCGAGGGTGACCACCAACTTAACCACTTTTTCAATGGTCTCCGTATCATAAATCCCATAACTCGAAGTCCGGGTGGAATTCGGCTTGGTGATCTGGATAACACCCTGTCTCGCGGAAACAAGTGAACCCAGGTTCTCCCC
Organism: Opitutales bacterium; assembly: GCA_049598825.1. GTDB lineage: Bacteria > Verrucomicrobiota > Verrucomicrobiia > Opitutales > Seribacteraceae > Seribacter. The sequence continues at coordinate 2,198 of JBMYOA010000228.1, forward strand.
CGAACTTTCAGCCATAATCTCGGCTCTTTCTCTCCCGTTCTGAGTAGCTCTCTGCATCAGATCGATCTTTACCTCGTCCAATTTAGAGACGAAAAACTCAGGCCCACTCAAAGTCAGCCGTATGCCCTCTCCATTAAGATCATACAGTTGCCGGGACATGGCCTTGAGTTCCTCGACCTGCGAACTATTTACCCGAAGACTACGGGTAGCAGTGACATAATCGACCTCATTGGTCCGGTTTCCTTTTTCATTCAGCTTTTTGGTTTCACTCAGGGAAGATGACAATTCCACCAACTCTGCCTCTTCTCCCAATGTATCTCCAATAAGTTTGCGTACCGTTTCGAGGGAGTTTCCTGCTTTTTCGTAGGCTTCTCCATTATCCGTACCCTTTTCCGAAATTCGCACAGTCAGGCTTCCCTGATCGGCCCTGACCTCTCGCTCCGCATAACCCTTCACCATAATTGGCTCGGCATGCTGGATCGTAACCCAGGGCTTGGAAATAATGGTGGCCGCTCCAATGAGCCCGACCACCACGGAAACAGGAATCAAAATAGATTTATTCATAACTTTATTTTACCAATCAC
>JBMYOA010000229.1:0-2740 GCA_049598825.1 Opitutales bacterium
CCACATGTCGCGGTAATAATTAACCATGCCAATGAAACGTCTCAACTGTTTCTTGGTTGTAGGTGTGGCTATATCTTGAATAGCTTGAACCTTTTTGGGTATAGGCATCACGCCTCCACGCGTTATCCAGTAGCCTAGATACTCAAGTTCGTGTCGTCCAAAGAATGACTTCTTGGCGTTCACCTTGAGTCCAGCTTTCTGAAGCCTAGTTAATACTTCATCAAGTTGAAGTATGTGCTCTTCCCAGGTACCAGTACCTAGTACAAGAAGATCATCGATATAAGCACGTACATTTTCCAGATCATGGAATAATGTAGACATTTTCTCTTGAAATATGTCAGGACTGTTGCACAAGCCCATAGGTAATTTTTGGTACTCGAATTTACCCCAAGGTAATACGATAGTACACATTTGTTTTGAAAGGGGGCTTAATTCTATATGATAATACCCCATATTTAAATCTAAAGATGTAGCATACGTAAAACCTTCTAGTTTTAGTAACAAATCCTGAATCCGGGGGATTGGATAAGGTTTACGTTTAATACGTTTATTTAATTCTCGAAAATCTGAAATAAAACGTACAGTTTGATCTTTTTTTGGTATTATGAACGTAGGTGCACCCCATTCGGAGCGATTTACGCGTCTTAAAACACCTATTTTGCATAAACGTTCGACCTCTTTACGTAGAGTTTTTTCGTAACATTTAGGTAATGCAAACGGACGTGAATGAAATGGAGTTACGCCAGGTTTTAGCTCAATTTCATACGGCTTTCCCGTCCATTGACCCAATTTTCCATCAAACATGGGTTCAAATTTAATTAATAGTTCGTATAAACTATTTTTTTCGATATCGCTTAAGTGCGTACATTCTTGCACTACTTTACGTAAATCCGCTTTTTCATAATTTGCGTCAAGTATACGTTGAAGTCGAGTTTCCTCAGCTTGAAGTACGTAACTTTCTTCAATATTGTAATTGAAGTGATTTGCGCATTTTGGCGGTTTCATTGAAGTTTCGATATCATTCCATAAAACTTTCTGATTCTTAAAATCTAAAGAAATTCCAACTTTCTGAAGAAAGTCTCGTCCTAAAATTATATCATAATTCTTAATTTCGGGAACGACATACATTTTTTGTTTAAATGTGGCGGTCGAATTTAATTCAGGTAAAGAAAATTCCGCGTAATATTTATATTTGGTCGCGAACCTTCCCGCCATAGTATTCCACGTAGTTGATTTGATGGGAACTCGTTTATTTTTCTTTGTGAACTCGTTTGATATAATGCATCCACTTGCACCAGAATCTAAAAGTATTTTTACTTCTTGCTTTTTATTTCGAGTCGAATCAACTTCGATCTCACCAAAAAGAATTGGTACAAGCACTTCTCGTTCATCAATTTTTTTTCTGCTCACATTATTAGAAACAGAATTTTTTTGTTTATTACTGTGGCCTGTCAGTTTTGATCTAAGACTTGTATATTCTACATTAGACGATAATAAAAAATCAAAATAGTTATCAACTCTTTTGTTTATTTTACGCTTCTTCGTATGCTTGTTTGTTCGTGTACGTTTCTTAGATTTAACTGGGCCTGCCTTTCAAGCACTGGCTTCATCATCAGTAGTGTCGGAATCGGAACTGAAAAGTTTTTCATCATCGGAATTATCATCAGAGGATTCATCCAACTTCATCTCTTCGAAGTTTTTCAATTCTTTGGCAGACTTTTTAGAGTCTTTCTTCGCCTTCTTTTTCTTATGCTTGTCCATAAAAGTGGAAAAGGCTTCATTGAACATGGTCTGGACCTCTTTGTTCGAATTAATGTTGCCAATATTCTCAGCATATTTCTTCTTCAGAACTGCTGAATGACGTTTCAATGTACGGCACTCATGAGTGGAGTGTCCACATCCTTCTCCATGAAGGAGGCAGTTACCTTCGGAAGGTTGATCCCTATGGGTTCCAATTTTCCTTTTCTTCCTGGAAGAGGAATCACTCTTGTTTGATGCAGATTGCTTCTCTGCTTCAGGTTCGGTAAGTTCCAAGCGTTCACAGAAGCTCACGAACTCAGCAATGGAATGATCCAGGGGGTCGAAGTCTTGCAGGATCATCGCCTTCTGCCAGGTGGCAGGCATTCCAAACTCTAGTAGGTCTAGAAGCTCGTCTTGGGGGAGCTTACTTTCTTGATCAGCTCCAGGAAAATGAACTAACATTTCATTGATCTCGCATACACGAGATACGTATTCTCGGGTCTTCATGTCCCTAGGTTTCCTAAGGAAGCGCCTCATGTACCTCTTCTGAATCTGGAGGGCCTTAATGGGGAAGACATGCTCAGTCAGGGCCTCTACCACTAACAGGAAGTTGTTGTTCGTCTCGGTTTGGTACTCTTCAGCTTTCAGATTGAATGCTGTGAGAGCATCTCCATCCAGTAGTCGACGGGTAAGAGTATACTTACCCGGACCATCCGTGGCACCCTGTCCACTGATCGCCTTCTCTACGTTCCTCTTCCACTTAAGGAAGTCTTCTGGGCTACCATTCTTGAAGTAAGGGATGGGCAGCTCATAGGTAGCGGAGTTGGGCAGACCAGGACTGGTCTTACACTTCAGCGTAGCATAGTCACCTTTGACTAGCTCTTTCTTTTCGGGCCTCTGTAGGGACACAATGGGGACGATTTGACGACGACCGGAGGATTTGGTGGAAGGAGTACTTACTTTCATCTTGCAAGGTTGGGGAATCGATGCACAACTGAAT
>JBMYOA010000230.1:0-2720 GCA_049598825.1 Opitutales bacterium
AAAGTGAATTAATCGAGACTCAATTGGATCGGACTTCCTGAACTCAATAAGGGCTGATTATCCAAAAGGTATTTTAAATCTTAAAAAAAATTACTTTCGCAGTGAAAGGGCTTCCTCAGCCGAAAGACTATGTTTTTCAAACGCAGCCATTTTTTCGGAATTTGTCGTCGAATGAACATCCAGAGTCGGTATCATTTCCAAAAGTTTTTTCTGCACATCATCCTTGGCAAATAGTTCGCCAAAACATTTCCGTGCAACCTCCAGCACGATATTGACACAGACCGAAGCTCCCGGTGATGCTCCCAGCAATGCAGATATGCTGCGGTCTTCACTCGTAACCACTTCGGTACCAAAATGTACGATACCGGCATCCCCATCTTCTTTCTTGATTGCCTGGACCCGGATACCCGCATCAATCAATTTCCAATCTTCCGCCTTCGCATCCGGATAAAAGTTCCGCAACTCTTTCAATCGGGTATTCATACTCTGCAGTCCCTGCTGGATCAGATACCCAACCAATGGCAGATTGCTGATTCCTACTTTGAGAAGAGTCAGCCAATTATGAAACTTAATCGAGCCCGGAAGATCGAAAAAACTGCCCCCCCGATGAAGAAATTTAGTCGTCCAGGCAGCATAGGGTCCGAAAAGCAGGGCTTGTTTTCCCTCCAGCACCCGACTGTCTAAGTGCGGAACCGCCATGGTCGGGGCCGCACCTGGAGATAATCCATAAACTTTGGCATGATGTCTCTCCACAATCTCCGGCTTTTCACAGATCAGCCATTGTCCGCCGATCGGAAATCCTCCATATCCACGAATTTCATCAACCCCCGCCTTTTGCAGGAGCGGTAAAGATCCGCCTCCGGCTCCGATAAATACAAATTTTGCTCGTTTTTTGCGGATAGTCCCGTCGGCCATATTTTTGATTGTAACTTCCCACCCGTCGTTGGACCGGTTAAGATCGGTTACACGGGTTTCCACATGGTAGGCACAGCCATCCTGTTCACCCAGCCAATGAATTAGTTTACGGGAAACCTCACCAAAGTTCACATCCGTACCTGCCTCCATAAAGGTGGCAGCCACCGGCTGATCTTCCCGTCCTTCAATTAGCAGGGGAGCCCATTTGCGAATCTGATCGGGGTCCTCCGAGTATTGCATGCTGGAGAAAAACGGATGCTTGCTCATTCCCTTGTATCGGGATCTCAAAAAATCAACCTGTTCCTGCCCGTAGACAAAACTAATATGGGGCACCTGGTTGATAAACTCCGAGGGTTGGTCGATCATTCCCGTCCGTACCGCGTACGCCCAAAACTGTTTGGTCTGCTCAAATTCCGCAAAAATCTCAATCGCCTTGTCTACTTTAATCTCCCCATCTTCTCCTCGGTCCGGAGTGTAGGCGACTTCACAGATACCGGCATGCCCGGTCCCTGCATTATTCCACCCGTTGGAACTTTCCTGAGACAATTCTTTAGTCACCTCATAAAGTTCAATTCTCAACTCCGGGTCCAATTGTTTGAGCAAGGCTCCCAGGTTGGCTGACATCACCCCGCTCCCAATAAGGATTACATCTAATTCATCCATCAGAAAGTTGGGTTTATTCAGATTGAACCAATCACTAGAAAGCTGAAGCCTAACCTCTGAGAATCTCGCCGATCCAGTCAATCACCGCTTCACTCATCGGTTCCAGTCCGGTTTCCGAAAAGACATGGTTGGCTCCGGGAATTTCGATGATTTTTTTCGGTTCATTGGCCAGGTTAAAAATTTCACGCGAATCCTCAATGGGTACCACATCATCCGCATCCCCATGAATCAACAGCCAGGGTACTTTTACCTCCGATGCCTTTGCAGCAACCGAACCAATACCATACATATCATTCTTGTAGGTCGACGACAAGGGACAGCTTTGCTCCTCCCACATGCAACCCTCATCGGGTTTTTCCTCGCCAAATTCGCGATCATAAAAGTCCTTGGTATTGACCATCCCAGCCAGCGAAATCAAATGCTTAATCCGATCGTCACTGGATGCGGCCAGCACCCCGACGGCTCCGCCCATACTGTGCCCGGCATAAGTCACCCGATATCCATTGCTCACTGCCGCGGTCACCACTGCTTTCAAATCTTCGACTTCTTTGGAAATGGTGCAGTCCCTGAAATCGCCCCCAGAGGATCCGTTTCCGGAAAAGGAAAAACGCAATACGGCCATTCCTTCACTGGCCACCGCCTCCGCGAGAGCTACCACAAATGGGCGGTCTTTATTACCCGTCACCCCATGTCCAATAATCAGAATGTCCCTGGACTGGTTTCCGGGATCGTGAAATGTGTAATCAAGGGTCTCACCCTGGGGATTAGTAATGATCTCTTCCATAGGGAATATGATCTAGTTTATGCCCTGATCACTGGCAAGTTCGCAATCCCACCATTCCTCAATGCTTGACCAAACCTGGTACCAAAAAGAAAGCCGGTCCAAATTGACCGGCTTTCTGAAAATTAAAAATCTCTTTTGCTCAGGCGATTTCTGAAGCATGAAATTCCAACCAATCATCTAAGTTGTTCAGATTGATTGCATCCTTTGGGTCACCGTCAGATAATCCATTGGCAGAGAGAATACCCTGGCGGGTGGCATCGTCGTGTATGTATCCAGTGATGGAATCATTAAGTGTCTTGATGGTATCCGCATCCAATTTCACTCCTGGTTGCTCGGCAATCCAAGCTTCGAACTGTGG
>JBMYOA010000231.1:0-2716 GCA_049598825.1 Opitutales bacterium
GTTAGTTTTTCAGCAAATAGATAATTTTTTAAATATCCAGGAATACCCGCAGAGGCAGATGTTTTGAGTGGTCCGGCATTGACCGAATTAAAACGGACCGAACTAAAAGAAGAAAATGATTTTGCTAAATAACGAACATTTGCCTCAAGGGATGCCTTGATCGGTGCCATGTATCCGTAGTTTTCAGCGGTAACATCAATGGACGATATTCCAATAGTGACGATCGATGCCTCTTTTTGTAATGCAGGTTTACAAGCATTAGCTAGCTCAACTAATGAGAAGGAGGAAATCTGTGTGGCTTGTAGATAGTCTTTTACATTAGTCTCATGGAAAGGTTTCAAACCTTCTGAGTAATTGGCAAAGGCAATTGAGTGGAGCACCCCGTGAATGGAGTTGTTTCCCTTATTTTTTAAGTAAGATCCTAAGGAATGGATGTCTTGTGCTTTTTCAAAATCGCATATGATAACTTCAGCGCCGGGTTTAAGTGCAAGAAGTTCTGTATGTCTTTTTTGACTTCGAACCGAGTAAATGATGTTCGCACCTTCCTGTTCAAGGGTTTGAGCAACATGCCATGCCACACTCTTTCGGTTTGCAAATCCTGTAACCAAAAAAGTTTTTCCCGCAATTCCTAGAAAATTAGGCATTAGGTATTCTTGTCATCCTCAACCAAAGCCAATGCAAAAGACACGGTTGTTACCACTTTGCCCGACAATCGAATTTCTCCTCGAAGGTTGTAAAATTTACCAATTTGCTCCTGTAGATAGACTTTTATTTCGATCAGGTCTCCAGGTTTGATCATTCTTTTGAAGCGGGCGTCCCGAATTCGGGAGAGAACTGGGGTCACGGATTTATTATTCAGTGCTTCTTTACCTATTTTTTCAGATAAAAAAATCGCACCCGTTTGAAAAACAGATTCACAAGAAAGTACACCGGGGAATATAGGGTTATTGGGATAATGTCCTTTGAAAATGTCTAAATCTTCACGAACTTTAAGCTCACAAGTGGCATCTTCCTCGTTGATTTCAATAATTCGGTCGACAAATAGAAAAGGAGGTCGGTGCGGAATTCTTCGGTGGATTTCTTCCATTTACATTAGTTCTTCAATTGATGTGGCAAAAAAGGCGAGTGTGAGAAAACAATTAAAGAAAGCGTTTAAAAAAAGGAGGACAAGGTTATTTTCCTCGAAGAAATCGATCAATCTTGTTTGCCGTAATCACTCCGTAGTTGATGGTGCCTAACCATCCTGACATTATAATTCCTACAGACCCAGCGTGATAAAGCCCTGGGGCATGGTCTGGTAATTGAGATGAAACATCCAATCCTTCAAACTTAGTTCCAAAGGAGGCACCAGATGCGTGATGTGTGTAATGCTGAATGGTACGGGGTGTCGCTGCTTCCAGGTGATCAATTTTATCCCGAATATCTGGAATGATTTTTTCCAAAGCTACTACAGACTCTTCACATAGTCTATTTTTTGCCTGAGTATAGTCTTCATCTGAAAGTTTCTGCCAATCCTGCCATTTTGCGTTGATCGAAGCAACGATGCTGTAGCGAGGTTCTTTGCGGTCCGGTCTGGTGTCAGGGTAATAAACAGAGAATGTCCTGCTTGTGGTATGAAAATCGGTTAGTTCGTCAGTTGAAAAGGAGGGAGATTCAGAAGTGAATATAAGATCCCCCACATCAGGGATACTTACGCCTTTCTTTAGACCTATGTAGACCTGACAGGATGTGGAATTTAGCCTTACTGATTTTGCCTGATCAGCAAATTCTTTAGGTAACTTGGATAACCCGAATAGCTTTTCTATGGTATTTTTGAGATTTGCATTAGAAAGTACCGCTCCGCACCGAATTTTTTTCCCGTTAACAACAACCCCTTCCACTTTGTGCTTTTTATCGACTTTATTTGTAACAACTTCTTCGACCAAGCACTGTCTGCGTAGGTCAGCTCCGTTGTTCCTGAGTTCCTTGACCATTTTCTTAATCAGCGAGTCAGTTCCATCCTTAAAAGTGTAAATCCCTTTTTTCATGAAGTTGGAAAAGACAATGCCGTAAGCGATTGCAGGATCTACGAGGGATGAACCGTTTGCGTACGAAATGGGTTCAAGGAGAAGTCTTTTGATTTCATTGCGTCCCGGAAAGAATTCTTCAAGAAGATCACCTATTGAGCGTTTGTCATTGGCAAAATAATCCATGTTGGCCATGTGATCGTAAAATTCTTCCACTTTATTTTTAGCTATATTGAAGCTTGTCTGTAAAATCTTAGTGAAATCAGACCGATCAAAAGTAGTCTTTAGATCATACTGGGGGTTTATAAAGCGAATGTTTTTGAGTTGGACAATGGAGTCAGCGATTTCTTTCGTCCAATATCGCTTACAGGATTTAATCATTCCCACAGGAAAGCCGTGCAGGGAAATGTCGAAAATATGACCACCAGCTCTCTTGAACCATGTAGCCAATCCTCCGAATTGATAATGATGCTCTAGCAAGAGTACAGAATGCCCCTGTTTTGCTAGACAGTTTGCCCCGGTTAGGCCGCCTAACCCGCTACCTATTACCACAACATCGTAATAGTCCCTTAAATTTGCCAGTGTATCTCTCGCCACACCATCTTTCTATATTCACTGAGGCACTTGGACAAGATTGGAATAAAATTTGATTATTCCATGGTTACTGAATTGATGTGTTTTTGAAAGAATTCCTCTGCGGTCTGTTCAGG
>JBMYOA010000232.1:0-2713 GCA_049598825.1 Opitutales bacterium
GTGCTGGCATTGAGCCAGACCTTCGGAGGTTCTTCACACTTCTTGATTGCCTCTCCTAATATTTGGGTCGAATCCACCCGGGAGTTTAAAATCAATGCCTTATTTTTTTCGGTGTATCGGCAGTCAATCGAACGGCCCGTAAGGTTAAATAGAGCAAGGGCACCCTCCAATTGTTGACTCCACGAATCCATGGTTTTGGCATCCCACTTTACGAATTCTCCTTTTAATCCGCTTTTATCACTTCGGCCAAGAATGACCACTTCGTATCCATCCTCCAGTAAGGAAGCGGACAGGGCTTGTCCCAAAAAACCGGAACCTCCTGCGATTACGACTTTATCGGCAGACTTGCTCACTTTCGGGATAGATCTGCAAAAACTTTACCTGCCCTCTCGACCTGTTCTTCATCAATATGTAAATGTGTCACAAGTCTAAGCGTATTCTCGCCAAGAGCAAAGCAGAGCACCCCGTGCTCCTCGAGTTTTTGCTTCCATTTATCCGCAGATTCTTCGGTTTGCACATACACCATATTGCTTTCCACTGTGTCCATGGAGATGCTCAGGCCATGGAGTCCCTGAATACTCTCCGCTAATTTACGGGCATGATCATGATCATCTTTTAGCCGATCGAGATTGTGATCCAAGGCATACAAGCCGGCTGCTGCCAGAATCCCGGACTGCCTCATCCCGCCACCAAACATTTTCCGCCAGCGATGGGCTTCCTCGATAAATGGCTTGGAACCAACCAATACACTTCCCACAGGTGCACCCAGGCCTTTTGATAAACAAACCGACACCGAATCAAACATAGCCACAAGCTCACTGGCACGGTTCCCGCTAGCGACCACCGCATTAAATAAACGGGCCCCATCCAAATGCATTCGACAATCACTCTCCCGTGCAATATCTCCGATCTCATTAAGAGTTTCCAAACGGTAACAAGTCCCCCCTCCACGGTTGGATGTATTCTCCAGGCAAATTAAGGAAGCATTGGGGAAGTGACTTTGACTACCCTCTGATTTCCGGATCCGTTTGCTGACATCCTCAGGATTAACCAGTCCATATTTCCCTGGCACTAATGCAATCGAGCATCCGGATAAAGCGGCGTAGCCTCCACCTTCATACACATAAAGATGGCTATGCTCCTCGGCTATTATCTCATCTCCCGGCTGAGTATGAGTGCGAACAGCCACCGCATTGGACATTGTACCACTGGGAACAAACAGACCTGCTTCCATCCCCAGTAAACCAGCCACCTCTTCCTGGAGACGAATAACCGTGGGATCGTCCCCATTAACATCATCCCCCACCTCCGCCCGAGCCATTGCCTCCCTCATCCCCTGACAGGGTTGGGTTACGGTATCGCTCCGCAAATCAATCTGGCTGGATGGGATAGCTGCCATCCGAAAAAAGAGCGGGTTACTTCAGTACAATGTTCTTGAAATAAACCTTCATCGGCGGTCCCTGGTGGACTTGGAATGCAAGTAAACCATCCGCCCGGCGTGTCTTTTCATCATTATCAATGACTTCGGACATCTTTACTCCATTGATGTAGTGTGTGAATGTATAGCCCTTGGCCGTAATACGGTATGTATTCCATTTGCCTTTTTTAACAGCCTTTCCCAACTCATTTGTGTCACCAAATTTTTCCACTTTCTTCTGTAACTTTCCCTTGTCATTCAAAGTGAGTGTCGTCTTATCCCCACGCATAGAGAGAATTCCGCGAAACGCCTCACCATAGCAGATTCCGCTAAACTTATCGCCTGCTTCAAAATCTGCCTGGTACCCACCGATCCTCCATCCGTCGTGCTTCCCGGGTTTCACAAAGCTTCGGTACTGAATACCACTGTTTCCAGCATCAATTTTACAATCCAAAGTCAGGTCAAAATCCTTAAGCACCCCACCCTTCCAAATCAGAAAGGTATTTCCCTTGGTCGGATTCTCCTTGGTATTTTCCCCAACGATCGCCCCGTCTTCCACACTCCAATGAACGGGATTGCCGTCCCAGCCCTCAAGGGTTTTACCATCGAAAAGAGATTTTCCTCCGAACAGAGAAAAAGAAGTGAAAAGGAACAGGGTAGTCAGAGATAATTTGTTATGCATATCATCCATATGTCTGACTCCGAGTAAGAGTGGCAAGGAAAAGTTGACCCTATCTTATTTTTAATCTCCAATCATCCCTTTCCTCCGATGATTCAAGTTGAAGACCTAAAAATCCACTACGGAGAATTTGTTGCCGTAGACAATCTTTCTTTTTCAGTAAAGAAAGGCTCAGTCTTTGGGCTAATCGGACCCAATGGGGCCGGAAAAACCACCACAATCAAAGCAATTGCCACCTTGATCGAACCCACTTACGGCGAGATCAAGCTGGGAGATACCTCCGTCCTTCATCAACCAGAGGAAGCCAGGAGCATGCTAGGCTACATGCCTGACTTCCCCCCCGTTTATGATGACCTGAGGGTCGAGGAATTTTGCGATCTTTTCGCTCACGCCTACGGTCAATCCGCAACCGAGAGAAAAGAGAAAGTCGACCTTGCTCTCGCCCAGACTGATCTGACGGATAAGCGTAGAGATCTTTGTAAATCTTTGTCTCGCGGCATGAAACAACGGGCACTACTGGCCAAAACCCTGGTGCATGATCCCTCGGTCATGCTTCTCGATGAACCGGGAGCCAACCTCGACCCCAAGGCCCGGATCGACATGCGTAACCTTCTCAG
>JBMYOA010000233.1:0-2709 GCA_049598825.1 Opitutales bacterium
TCTTCAACTATTGCTGAGTTCGATTCAACCCAGTCTCCACTGTTTAAGTAGTGGATTCCATCAATCATTCGGTTTGCCGCCACATGAATATGTCCGCAAATCATTCCATCACAGTTATGTTTCCGAGCCATATCGGCGAGGCTATCCTCATACCGGTGAACATGATTAACTGCACTCTTCACTTTGGCCTTAGCCCAGGCACTCAGTGAGAATGGCCTTTTACCTCTGAGTTTACGGTACTTGTTGTAGAAACGATTAAATCGCATGAGGTTGTCGTAGCCAATGGATCCTATGCGGGCGATCCATTTGCGTTTTGTGGAGAAACTATCAAAGCAGTCACCATGAAGAACAAGATATTTTTTCTCCTTTCCCTTGTGGATATATTTTTCACAGATTTTGATTCGGTCGAAAGTAATGGGAAGGATTTTCGATAGGAAATCGTCATGGTTTCCGCGTAAATAAACCACACGAGTTTTCTCTTTTTCCACCATTTTAAGAATCAAGCGAACGCATCGAGTATGAGCCTTTTTCCATTGCCCGCTCCCTTCCAATGCCCAGCCATCGATGAAGTCCCCATTTAAAACCAAGGTTTTGCATGAGATATGAGCGAGGAAATGATTAAGTTTTTGGATGCCTGTCTCTCGCATCCCCAAATGAGTGTCAGATAAAAAAACTGTCCTATATTCAAGTTTTACTTTTTTGGTTTTCATCAGGCTGGATACGGTTGAGTTTTTCTTGAAGGAGAAAATTCACTGAGATTATGGTTTTTATCCTTTTTTATAATCTCTAAGAGATCTGTATGGAACTTTTGTAGAATAAAATCCCAGTCCGCTTTTTGGGTGGATTTTTGAGCCGCTTCCTTAAATTCCGCTAAGATTTTAAAATCAAGACTGAGGATTTCGTTAAGCTTTTTCTTGAGAACATATTCATCTCCCAAGGGGGCCAGGAAACCATTGATATTTTCTTCGATAAACTCAGATGGAGCCGCGTAATCATAGGCAACCACAGGAGTCCCTGAGGCGAGAGCTTCGGTTACCACATTACCAAAAGTTTCGGTAACACTGGAAAAAAGGAATACATCGCCCGAGGCATAATGTTCCGCAAGAGCTTGCTTCGAGAGACAACCGGTGAAGTGTAATCCAGGAAATTTTTGCTTAAGTTTTTTAAGTTCAGGTCCGTCCCCAACAATTACGCCTGCCTTGGCTTTTCCCTGCCTTATCATTTCATCGGTTAGCGAGCATGTAAGGTCCAGGTTTTTTTCAGCCGCAATTCGTGAGACTGTCACTACTGTTTTGTCTGTTTTGTTAACTCCCCATTTTTTCCTGAGTTTTTCAGATCTTTGCCTGGGGGAGAATAAGGTCCTGTCCACTCCACGGCTAAGCATGTGAAGATTGCGGTAGCCTTTATTTTCCAGCTCTTCGATCATCCAGTCAGTAGGGGCAAATGTCGCTGAAGTACGATTGTGAAACCACTTTAAGTAAAAGTCGATTAAGGGTTGGATGAAAGAGATTCGGTAGTGTTTTAGGTAAAGATCAAAATTCGTATGAAATCCTGATACGACCGGAATTTGAAGTTTTCCAGCTATCCGTAATGCGGAGAAGCCTGCAGGACCTTCCGTGGCTAAGTAGATGATGTCTGGACGCTTGCCTCTCCACAAGTTTTCTAATTTTCTGGCACAGGGTAGTCCGAACCGGAGCTGCGGATAGTTTGGAATAGGGCATCCGGGAATATCAATTTCTTCCCACGGCTCATCACTTGACCCCAGGTAGGCCCGTTTAGGGCGAAAAACTTTAACATTTGCACCAAGTGAGGATAAGCCCCTGGCCAATCTGGCGAGAGTGAAAGATACACCGTTTACTTCAGGTGGGAATGTTTCAGTTAACAAACATACCTCCATGCCGCCACATTTTTGTCCCATTATTGAAAATTAACTTAGTTTTGCGCCAATTTCCCCCGTAGAATGTAATGATTTTTAGTAAATCGGGTCTTGGTCGTATTACAGATCGTAGAAGATTGCATTTAGCTGGATGACTAAATATAAGAACCTTCTTGAATAATTTATTTAGAGCATTGGGAGACCGTAACCGCTTTCGGATCGTGGCTTCGTTACTGAAAAGAAAAGAGTTGTGTGTATGTCAAATCCATGAATGGCTTGGGGTTAGTGGAGCCACGGCTTCGAATCACTTGAACGCCCTAGGCAAAGCCAAAATTGTCAAAAGTAGGAAAGATGGGAGATGGGTTCATTACTCACTGGATCAAAAAGATGACGATCTCAACATTCTCATGAAATGGATAGAAAGAAAAATTTCAGAAGATTCAGAACTACTGGAAGATCTGAAAAGATTGGATAAAGTAACTTCCTGCACCCCGATTGAACTAAGGAATCGTCAGAGAGAAAAACAGGCAACCCTTTCGTGTTGCTAAGACTAAAGTAAATAAAATGACTGAAAAACTAAAACTTCTTTATTTATGCACGGGCAATTCCTGCCGAAGTCAGATGGCGGAAGGTTGGACACGCCATCTAAAGAGTGATTCTATTGAAGCGTTCTCCGCAGGGATAGAAACGCATGGGCTTAATCCACATATGGTCAAGGTGATGGCTGAAGCGGGGGTTGATGTGACTGAGCAAAAGTCGGAGAATATAAGGGATTTCGCAGAGACTGATCTGGATGTAGTTGTTACCGTTTGTGGGCATGCTCACGAAACCTG
>JBMYOA010000234.1:0-2690 GCA_049598825.1 Opitutales bacterium
CAAACCCTTGATCATTTTCCGTTGTGGGTTCTTCTTCTATCCGTCGTCTGGGTAGTCATTTCGATCGCCAAATTTAAACTGCATCCGTTTTTGGCCATGATCAGCGGGGCGATTCTGGTTGGTCTGCTCTCCGGGCCGTTACCTGAGCCAACGATTGAAAATAAAGGACTTTTTCATAATCGGGTGGATTTGCAGGACACGGATTCCTCCTATTCCAATCTCTCACTCGCGGTTAAGTGGAGCCTGCTGGGCTTTGGGAATACAGCCGGGGGAATTGGTTTGATCATCGCCCTGGCGGCAATCGTGGGTACCTGCATGATGAAGAGTGGGGCGGCGGAACGGGTGGTTCGGCATTTGCTTTCCGTTTTTGGGGAGAAGCGGGCAGGCTTGGTCTTGTTACTCAGTGGATTCCTTCTCTCAATTCCGGTATTTTTTGACACAGTTTTCTTTCTGTTGATTCCACTTGCCCGGGCGATGGCGATCCGGGCGGGGGGCAAATATTTGTACTTTGTCATCGCGATGGCCGGAGCCGGAGCGATTACCCACTCGATGGTACCGCCTACGCCGGGTCCTTTGATGATTGCGGAATTTTTAAAAATAGAACTCGGTTATGCTTTGGTTGCTGGCTTATGTGCCAGTCTCCCTCTCGCGGTGATGGTCTTGTGGTTGGCTGGCTGGTTCGAAAAGAAATATTCGTTTCCGATGAGGGAAGTGGGTGGAATTAGCAGTGAAGATCTAAAAAATACTCTGGCCAAAAATGAGAACGAATTACCCCCGCTCTTTCTTTCCTATCTTCCGATCCTGTTACCCGTCGTTTTGATCTCCTTGATTTCCCTCCTCAAAGTATTGGGAGGGCAGGGAATCGATTTGGGTGTATTGGCCCCTACGATGGAAAACCCGAATTTTAGAATTCTCTCCTTCTTTGGTGAGCCGAATATTGCGATGGCTTTGGCCGCGTTGGTTTCGGTGATTCTATTGGTCAGACAATCACAAGTAGCAACTGAAGACGGGAAATCGATCCTTAGTAAAACTTTGGAAGCACCACTTGTGACCGCTGGCTCAATTATTTTAATTACCGGAGCCGGGGGGGCGTATGGGGGCATGATCCGCCTCAGTGGAGTTGGGGATGTGATTGCTCACTATGCGACACGGATGGATTTGTCTTATGTGCTTTTGGCCTGGGGGATCACTGCATTTGTTCGTATTGCCCAGGGTTCGGCCACGGTTGCAATGATCACGGGGGCCGGCTTAATGGCCTCGATTATTGGAGACGGGAGCTCACTTCCTTACCACCCGGTCTATGTCTTTTTGGCAATTGGGTTCGGTTCCATTACCCTGTCTTGGATGAATGATAGTGGATTCTGGGTGGTGCAAAAACTGAGTGGCTTGACCGAAAAAGAAATGCTTAAAACATGGTCAGTCTTGCTGACCCTGATTTCTCTGGTCGGCGTCGCCCTCAGCTTTGCAGGAGCTACCCTTCTTCCTCTTCGCTAACTTTTAGCTTACTCGTAGTGGTAAGTAGCAAGCTGTTCTTACTGCTCTACTTTTTTAGCAGGTGCAGATACATTCTCCACTGGTCGCATAGGTTTTCCCATGTCAAATTCAGAACTTGAGATCAGGTAGCCCTGATCATCCCAATTGTAGGTTTTTCCATGGAGTTGATCATCCAGGAAATTGGCTGAATAAGATTTATATCCATTGTCCTGCCACCAAATCTCTTTGCCATGCTTTTTACCGGCTTTGTACTGAATCGATTGTGACTGGGTACCGTTTGCGTGATAAGAGGCGAATTCACCTTCCAAAAAGCCATCCTTGTATCTTCGGACTGTATCAAGATGTCCCTCATTGGCGTATATTTTGACAACCCCATCGAGGTAGACGCCGGTGCTTAAACAAAAGGTAATTCCCTCTGAATTAACCGTGGCCCATTCTTTCCATTCCTCTGCGATTCCTGCAAAAGATGTGGGTTCAGCCAGTTCCGGAGAAATCGCGTTCATTTCGCTGGTCAATTTTTTTCCTGGATTATTGGATATAGTTTCCAGATTAATTTCCTGATAATTATAACCCCATCCTTCACTGACCTTGGTCAGATTGCCATCTTTTCTCCACCAGAATGCCCGGCCTTCCCGAACTCCATCGAGATAGGTTGCAAAGTGCTGGATCTCACCGGATAGAAAGTGTTGGTAGATTTTACCTGTGTATGGGGCGTTATCTGCCTTAAGCCGTAATCTTCCTATATTCACTGGTTCCAGACCGGTATCATTTTCGTCCCGTTTAGTTTTATATTCAGGACCTGCTCCCGGTGGTGGGAGTCGGGGAATTTCTATATCTTCAAAAACCTCCTTAAAATCAGATTTGTAAGTATAGAATGTACCCACCCAACCATCTTGAGATATCTTTTTCTCGGGAAGGGTAGGGGCATCCGCCGATAGTAATCTCTCCGTTGACTCAATCTTTTCTGAGTCTGTTTTCTCCAGAGAAGGGTCAGGGGTTGATGAATCCCCGCAAGAGATCATCAAGACTGCGAGGGATAAAGAAAGAGCATGGGCGAATTTCATATCATAACTTAGATTGAATTTTGACCAACATTCAAGCAAGCAATGCAAAAAGATTCCTCTCTTTATGGGATGATCATGTTTGATTTTGACCATTGCCAAACCTGATAAATCTTCAATAATTCTGTGTTCTTT
>JBMYOA010000235.1:0-2650 GCA_049598825.1 Opitutales bacterium
AATATCAGAATTTATACCCAGAAAAAAAATGGATTTTGGCAGGCGGTATCGGTCCTGATAATATTGCCAGTGCCTATCACAAAGTAGATCTCCAGATTGTTGATATTAACAGTGCCGTCGAATCTGAGCCGGGTGTTAAAGATGAAGCCAAAATCAAAAAACTGTTTCTTTGCTTGCAAGAACTTGAAAAATAATTGCTTTCGTGTACTAAGCTATTTGTATAACCCCTTTCCTAATAATATCCTTCCCCTAATCTATACAGTAACATGAGCTCAGATAATCAATCCAATGGTGGCGGATGCCCCTTTAATCACAAAAGCCAAGAAGCACCCGTCACAACTGCAAGCAAGTGTCCCATGAATCATGCAGCTGGGTCTGGAACATCAAACCAAGATTGGTGGCCCAACCAATTGAAAGTGGATATTCTTCACCAGCACGATGCTCCTTCCAACCCTTTAGGAGATGACTTTGATTACTCAAAAGAGTTTCAATCTCTTGATTATGATTCATTGAAGCAGGACCTTACTGCATTGATGACTGATTCACAAGAGTGGTGGCCCGCAGACTTTGGTCATTATGGACCCTTCTTTGTTCGCATGGCTTGGCATGCCGCAGGAACCTACCGCACGGCAGATGGTCGAGGGGGCGGAGGGACTGGAGCACAGCGTTTCGCACCCCTTAACAGTTGGCCTGATAATGGAAACCTCGATAAAGCCCGCAGGTTACTTTGGCCCATTAAGCAAAAGTACGGACAAAAAATTTCCTGGGCTGACCTGTTTATTCTCACTGGTAATGTCGCACTTGAATCCATGGGATTCAAAACCTTTGGATTTGGTGGAGGTCGAGAAGACATTTGGGAAACGGAAGATGATATTTATTGGGGAGCGGAAGGAACTTGGCTTGATGACAAGCGTTATACAGGTGAGCGTGAGTTGGAAAACCCGCTTGCTGCTGTCCAAATGGGACTTATCTATGTAAACCCTGAAGGGCCCAACGGAAACCCCGACCCAGCTGCATCCGCCCATGATATCCGTGAAACCTTCGGACGAATGGCCATGAATGATGAGGAAACGGTCGCTTTAATTGCGGGGGGGCACACATTCGGTAAAACTCATGGTGCCGGGGATGTTTCACATGTCGGACCTGAACCAGAAGGTGCTTCCATTGAAGAACAGGGATTTGGATGGACAAGTTCTTTTGGTAGCGGAAGCGGTCCTGATGCCATCACCGCAGGTCCTGAAGTTACATGGACCAATACCCCAACCAAATGGGGGGTCAATTATCTTGAAAATCTTTTTGCCTACGAGTGGGAACTAACCACATCTCCAGCAGGGGCTAAACAGTGGGTTGCCAAAGATGCTCCTGAAATCATTCCTGATGCCTACGATTCTTCGAAAATGCGAAAGCCAACCATGCTCACGACTGATATTGCACTCAGGGTTGATCCATCATACGAGAAGATTTCCAGGAATTTCCTGGAAAACCCAGATCATTACGCAGATGCATTTGCCCGGGCTTGGTTTAAACTTACACACCGTGACATGGGACCCAAGAGTCGTTATCTTGGCCCGGAAGTTCCCGATGAAGAGCTTATTTGGCAAGATCCCATTCCTGAAGTTGATCATGAATTGATAGGGGAAGCGGATATTGCTTCTCTGAAATCTAAAATTTTAGATTCTGGACTTACGATTCCTGAATTAGTATCGACAGCTTGGGCATCAGCTTCCACATTTCGTGGTTCTGACCTGAGAGGGGGTGCAAATGGTGCCCGTGTTCGTTTGTCACCGCAAAGAGATTGGGAAGTTAATCAACCAATACAGCTTTCTCGAGTGATTGAAACACTGGAAGCTATTCAAAGTGATTTTAATGCCTCCGGTAAAAAAGTCTCACTCGCCGATCTGATAGTCCTTGCTGGTTGTGCAGCCATCGAATCAGCTGCAGATAAGGGAGGACTCAGTGTTAAAGTACCTTTTACTCCAGGTCGGATGGATGCCACGCAGGAAGAGACAGATGTAGATTCCTTCAGTGTTATGGAACCATTGGCAGATGGATTTAGAAACTACCTACGCAAAAGATACAGTGTGTCCACAGAGGCTCTACTCCTCGATCGTGCCCAACTGCTCACCCTTACTGGATCTGAGATGACTGCTCTAATTGGTGGACTCAGGGTGCTTGGTGCCAATCATGGCCAATCCAAGCATGGTGTGTTTACCGAAAATGTCGGAACCCTGAGCAATGATTTCTTCGTCAATCTTCTCGATATGAAGACGAAATGGGTCCCGATTAACGAGGAAGCTGAAGAGTTTGAAGCAAAAGACCGTTCCACTGGAGAAGTAGTCTGGACTGGTACAAGAGCAGATCTTGTTTTTGGCTCCAATTCGCGTCTTCGGGCCTATGCAGAAGTTTATGCCTGCAGTGACTCCAAAGAAAAGTTTGCTAACGATTTTGTTGCGGCATGGGATAAGGTCATGAATCTTGACCGTTTTGACTTAGCCTAAAGATTCCTTTTAAAATAAAAGGCTTTCCTCAGGTAAATTGGGGAAAGCCTTTTTGTTAAAAAGTAGTCACTTGAATTGCTTTGCAAGTTTAGCCAGCTCTTTGGGATCCATGTCTTCCATGCTTGGCATTCCTCCACCTCCAAAGCCTTCCA
>JBMYOA010000236.1:0-2623 GCA_049598825.1 Opitutales bacterium
ATAAGATCTCCATCCGCATGCACCGCCAACGCACCACCACCGGCACCCGAACCTTGGAATAATCTGCCACTTGAACCGCTACTGCCCGCTAACAAGTGAGTGATTTGTTCATCCCCATATTCATAATTTGCACCGATCCCCCAATTGCCTGCCGTTCCGGGTCCACCGGGTCCAAAGCCTTTAAATTTCTCGGAACTCCTACCTCTCCATGGATTTAAAACAGGCCGCCCTCCATAGCCAGAATCAGTGTCTGCATCCCCTCCATCCAAAATAAAATCAGCACCAAGGTAGATATCACCTCCAGCTACGGTTTTGATTTGCAAGGATTTATCTCCCCGCAGTTTGACTAAGCTCGCTCCTTTGATGTCAACGGCACCAAAGCTAAAAGTGCATACTTGATAAGGCCAAGCCTGACCATAGTCATCAGTATAGATATGATCAGTGATGACACCCACTCCATGAGCCCCACCTTCAACCGAGAAATATCCGGTCTTGGTATCAAAAACTACTTCTTGGTCCCTGACCGTTAAAACAGTATCTAAGTGGGATCCCCCAATAAAGACTGAACCTTCATTCGACAACCACTCTCCAGAAACATCAATCTCACCAGCCTTAACATCGCCGTTTGCAATCAAAGCAACTCGACCTCCCGAAGAACCTCTGTTCTGTGCATTACCAGAAGCAGTAATTCCATTACCCGCCCGAGCCTCTATCCGTCCATGATTGTAAATACGCGTTGCTTCCAAACGAACTCCACCCCCTGTGCCCGCAGCTGAATTCGCCCCACCATCCCCACCATTCACACTAATCAAAACATTGGGTTCAATGATGAGCTCTGCTGATGCTTTCAAGGAAATTACACCTCCGCCTGCACCCGATCCTTGGGTCGATGCTCCGCCTGAACTACCTCCGAGTAAATCATTGAGCGCACGGTCTCCATAAACTTCCGCAGACCCTGAACCATGCCCTCCATAAGCGGCACCATGACCGTCTTCGGAAGATTCGGTTGGTGAACCAGGTCCATTTCCGGTGGAAGTACCCGCACTGGCACCGTCGTAACCCCCAATTCGGCCGATTCCCCCAACATCGTCAGCACTGCTTGCACCATTCGCATTCAAATTCGAGCCCAATGACAACGAACCGGCCACTGCTTCCAAATGCAGTGCATTCTGCCCATTTAAGGTTACGACCAAGTTTCCACCCAATCGGATACGATTAAAACTAAAGCGGCAAACCGAGTATGGCCATACCGATCCGGCTTCATCCTGATAAAATTTATCTTCAATGATTCCGTAAGCGACTTCTCCACTGCTATGCAGTAAAGTTGCGGTGTCTGTATCAATCGTAAGTAGTCCACTCCGAAAATCCAGCTCGTTAAGTTCGGAGGGTCTTTCTATTCTGAATGTACCCGGAGTTCCAAGCGTTACTCCATCTCCTCCCTCTAATTTGATATTCTTCCTCGCATCATTCTTAAAGGAATTGGAAGATTCCAGGAAGATTCTACCACCGCCTCCTCCATTAGCCCCCCCGGAAACATCCAAAACAGACTTTTCGGTAAGATAAATATCATTTGCTTTCACATGGATCGCTCCACCTGAACCTCCAGCAGAACCACTCATACCTCCTCCTCCAACGGATCGTATGGGGGCGTCAATGACCACCTTTGTATTGGAAACAAGCCTGAGAGCTCCAGCCCCTCCTCCTCCAGTAAAACCTGTGATAAAACCACCTCCACCGCTACCCCCAACAAGATTGGTAATCCTGCCATCTCCGTAGGGTTTGCCGCTGTTAAAAGTAGCACCACTACCAGCTCCTCCATAACCTCCTCCACCAGGGCTCACTCCAGGAAGACCCCCACCGGGCCCTAAGCCTTTCCCATTCACATCACCACCGGCCCACCCACCGGGGCCACTCTTTCCACGAGCCTCATCACTACCTGCGGCGCCGGAAATATCCAAAGGAGTGCCAACGATGAAGTCTCCGTTTTGAGCAATAATCTCCAGAGCATTTTCACCCCTAATCAGAACCTCGAGTTCACCAACTAACTCCACTCGATCAAAAACAAACTGACAAACTTCGTATAGATAATCATTACCCAGAGGATCCGTGTAGGATTTTCGAACAATGTTTCCGGTTCGGCTGTCACCATTGCTGTGCTTCCATGTTCCTAAATCAGTATGAATAATGAGCCTTCCATCTTCATACTTCACCCGATCCTCAGCTTCAAATACTTGCGTCGTGGGAGCCCATGAAGTCCCGCCACTATTTGCCAAGAAGCTTCGATAATAATAGGTCTGCCCCTTGGCTAAACCTTGAACCGGGGCTTCGAAGAATCCACTGTCGTAAACCCAAAACTCGACTTCCCCCCATTGATGCCCCCAACCCTGATAACGTGGATATAAACGAATGGCCTGTGTCGAGATTCCCTCAAGATCAATATCTGTAAATCTGCCTTGTTCAGTGGTACCCACTTCGCCGGGAATCGTCTTCAGTAATTCAAAATTCATTTCCTCATCAGCAATCCAAACCGCCACATCCATCAGTTCGTCATCACGCTCAAAGGGTTGATGGTAAATACGAATCTTGTTCATTTGCCGCAACCCACCCAGATTGAAGGTAAGCT
>JBMYOA010000237.1:0-2596 GCA_049598825.1 Opitutales bacterium
TATTCTCCGACCATAAGTTTTTGGATTCGATCATATTGGCGACACTTTCGGGGAGGTTGTCTTTCCATCCATCTTTTCTTTGCACAATTTGATCAAAAATATCACGCGAGAAAAATTTCATATTCTCACGATTGAATTCCTTGATGGTTTCGAGAAACCCATTTTCACGAATGTATTTATAGAGATTTCTTAAATTATCCGCCACTAACAGATTTTCCACATTGATTAAACCATTCGAGGATTCCGTGATATTGACATTATCACCCCTCCGGAACTGCTGACGGTACCTTTCAAATGTTTCCTTTTCCACTGGGTACGCATAGATTCGTATGTTGTCTTTAAAGAGAACGCCAAAGGCTTCCAGAATGCCCCCTTCCAGGTTTGAGTAGTACTCCTGCTTGAAAATATCCGCCAGGTTGTTGAGCCCCATAACCAAGCCAATTGGTTTTTTAATTAGTCTTCGTAGATAGGATGCCAGCTTGAAATATTCAAAATAATTGGAGACCAGGACTCCGTAACCACAGGCATTAATCACCTCGATTCGTGAAATGAAATCTTTGTAATCGATGGTTCCTTCATTGGCCAAACTCCCCAGAGTAAGTTCCATAAATACCATCAGTTCTTTTTCGTCTACCTGCTCCCGGTTGGTGAATTGCGATTTGGCATTCTCCAGCATATCAAGATTGACCTTCGTGACCGGACGGAAACTACCCCGTTCAATTAAACAGGATTTTTTGTAAAGAACTTCCGATGCCTGCACCACAAACCCTTTTTGATCAAACATGATCGCATCCGTAAGTCCGGCTTGTGTAAGTTTTAGGCACAGGATTCGGTTGTCGAATTTATCGAATTCTGGCCCATTGAATTCAATCATATCGAGTTCGATTCGTTCAATATCGATCCCATCAGCGAGGCTCTGAATAAAATCATCCGGGTTTTCATGCAGGTGAAAAGCTCCATAAACCAAATTGACTCCTAGCATGCCAATGGCCTCCTGCTGGAGTCGGTTCTCGCGATCTAACATCCTGACATGTAGGATGATATCGTGCATCTCCCCCAAAGGTTCCAATTGGAAGCGTATGCCCATCCAACCATGACATTCATTCGTTTTGTGGAAGTTTAGGGCCGAAACGGTGTTCGAAAAGGCGAAGAACTGACTCTCTGCACCGCGGTCAGAAGAGAGTCTTTCCTGGAGCAGACCAAACTCATGGGCCATCATTTGAACGAGCCTTTTTCTGGAGACATACCTTCCCGCTTCCCCGTAAATCTTGTCGCTGAATTTCATGTCATAGGCGGACATGGTCTTAGCCACGGTTCCGGCTGCTCCACCAGCCTGGAAAAAGTGACGGGCCACCTCTTGACCGGCACCAATTTCGGCAAAGGTACCATACTTTTTGGAATCTAGATTGATGCGGAGTGCTTTTCTTTCAACAGATAGTTGTTCTAAACTCATGGATGGCAAACTTGTCGCCTTTTCGTCAGGTGGCAAAGATTTTCTTCGACCTAAGCTAAAAAGCTCTGTTTTTTAGCTGTAGATGAAAGCTTTTTTTAAAGATGTTTTAAGACGAATGGCAGTCCTTGTTGTTTCTGCCGTTCTCTTTGCCGTTCTTTCGCTGATTGTATTCTCTTTTTTCGCTGGTTCATTTTTGAGCCCCGCAAGCGAGCGGATTAAAAAGGATAGTTTTTTAGTTTTGGATTTAACGATGAACCTTACGGACCGCCCTGCTGATGTCAGTTTGGAGGATTTGACCAGGCAAGCATTGGCCGATGAAGAGATGATTCCCGGTTATCACCTTCGGGAAGTTGTGGATGCCCTAGGGAAAGCCTCCGCAGAAAAGAATATAAAGGGTATTTTTATGACCGGAGGCTTTGCTCCTTCTGGTTACGGCTGTGGGTATGAGACGATCCTTGAATTTATCAGGGCGTTGGAGAACTTTAAGCAAAGTGGGAAGAAAATTGTCGGTTATTTACATAGCCCGAGACAACTGGATTATTTGGTCTACTCAATTTGTGATGAACTTATCATGGACCCCGCTGGTACCATGTTACTGCCAGGGCTTGCCAGTGAGCAGCTTTTTCTTGGCGATGCTTTAAAAAAATATGGGGTGGGTATACAAGTGGTACGAACTGGGCGTTACAAAGGGGCGGTTGAACCCTTTACCAATAATCAGTTTAGTGAGGATAATCGTGCTCAGGTTCAAAGTCTCTTGGATTCACGCTGGGAGCACTATCTGCGTACAATTGCAACTGCGAGGTCGATGCGCTGGGAGGACCTCAACGGTACATTGAGTGAAAAGTTTCTTTGGAAACCCGAGGCTGCCGTTGCCCGGGGCTTAGTCGATCGGATCGATGATTTCGGAGGAGTGATCGACCGTTTAATCGAATTGGGAGCCGCAGAAAAGGAGGAGAATACTTTTGCCCAGGTTGAATTTGGGGAATATCTGGAGAGGATGAGACCCAATCCTTTGGAAGAGGATGAGGATGGTCAGAAAATTGCCATTATCTATGTCGAAGGAGCAATTGTCGATGGTACCGTCGATGATGGACAGAATGTGGGAGGGGATAAAATTGCCCGCAGGATTCGTAAAATTCGAAA
>JBMYOA010000238.1:0-2579 GCA_049598825.1 Opitutales bacterium
GTAAAACCAAAAGGGCGTCCGAGACCATACTCGATCAGGGCTTCCGTGAATCCACGGGCAAAATCATCCTGATGATTGGAGGCAATCAATTCACGCAACTCAAAGAAATCCTTAAAAGCGGGCCCGTTATGAAATTTTCCGGAGGGATTGATTTTATGAGTTCTTTTGCCACTCCCTTCTTTTTCACGCCATTTACCTGAGGCCGTAAAATTCTCCATACCAAATCCGATCGGGTCCATCTTCCGGTGACAACTGGCGCACTGGGCTTCCTCCATGTGTGCGGCAAGTTTTTGCCTTTTGGTAAGTGGCTTGCCATCGAGGCGGGAGATCTGGGGCACATTGGCGGGGGCAGGAGGCGGAGGATTATGAACCAAGTGTCTCAAAACCCAGGCACCGCGTTCAACAGGACTGCTTTCCATACCATCGCTTCCCATTGCATGAATGGCGGCC
Organism: Opitutales bacterium; assembly: GCA_049598825.1. Classification (GTDB taxonomy): domain Bacteria; phylum Verrucomicrobiota; class Verrucomicrobiia; order Opitutales; family Seribacteraceae; genus Seribacter. Next base: position 451 of record JBMYOA010000238.1, read on the forward strand.
ATTCCCAAAAGTCCTCCGCGGGGAGATCCTGGGGGAAGACTGACTTTTCTGAATTGATCACCCTTTACATCCTTGATTCCATAATGAGCCCCGAGAAGTCCGTTAATTACAGCAAAGTCAGTATCAAGAAGGTGACCCAACTCACCCTCGTTTCTGGAACGCAAAAGATAAAGCATGGTCTGGTAGACTTCTTCGCGCACGGCAGTCCGTGTGCTTTCATCGAATTCGCGATGGTCTTTGGCATTAAATTGAAAAAAGTCCAGACGCTTCATATCCAGCCATTGATGAGCGAGGCCGGAAACGAAATTATGCGCCCTGTGATCCTGAATCAATCGATCTACCTGTCCCCGTAAAATTTCAGGATCAGACAATCGCTTGTTCTTCGCTAGTTCCAGCAATTGAGTATCGGGCGGGGAACTCCAGAGGAAATAAGAAAGCCTGACAGCCAGCTCGAGATCGTCCAAAGCACGGGGTGAACCCTCCTGACCGGGCTCTTTGATAAAAAGAAAGCGGGGAGACGCGAGAATCATGCTCAACGGCGTACGAATCGCGATATCGAACTCCTTGTCGATGGCCAATCTGTTTTCAAAAACGGCTACGAGCGAATCAATGAACTTGGAACTGGGTTCCTTTTCACGAAAGGCTTTGACCGCAAATTGCCGTAGAATACCCCTTGCCCGTAATTGATCTGATTTCTTTGAATCAGCTGAATGAAGGGAAAAAATTTCATCGAGCGGGCTGGTACTCTTCTGCGGCAGCGGTCCTTTAATTTCCACCCAATCGACCCAAATCGAGGGTTCATGGCCATAACCGTTTCGATTCATTGCAGGATAAAAGTAGTACTTCCTTAACGGCCCCCACGGAGGTTGACGTTCCCTAATCGCAAATTCTCGTCTTGTATCTTTACCCACGTGTACCTGAGTTTCAATCACTTGTGGGTTGGCCGGACTACCGGTGACATGCAATGCCTTCAGGGGAAAGCCCTCCAACTGTCCTCTGCCAAGATTCCTTTCAGATTCATACCCAAGCTCAAGAAAATGACGAAACGATGGAACCTTATCGCTTACGCCTGCCCGAATGCGAACGGAATAGGTACCCACTGGCATCTTTTTCTTCTTTGGTGCGATCACGATCTTGCTGGACCCCATGGTCAGCTGCAGCCAGGTTCCCGTATCACTATGGGGTAGACCCACATAATGTTTATCGTAGGGAGCACTCTTGGGGTAAAACTTTGCAGCATTAAAAAAGTTACCGAATCCAAAGTCCTTCGGGTTGGGAGCTCCTTTCAGCTTGCTTTTGTGTTGGTCCAATTGACGGTAGAACTGTTCCCGTCCACCCCGAACACCATGTTCGGCCTTAAATCCCTTGTTATCTGGCAGTGCGAGGGCTTTCTGCACCTCCGCATCCAGTGCTTCATATCGTTTCAGGTATTCGTCATTTCGCTTAACTCTTTCCCGCTGGGCAACATTCAGCGTTTCTTCAGGCTCAACCCGGTATACGAAAGGCTTGGCACTTCGGGCAGCCCTGCGCTGGAAGAATTCATCAATGGCATGACGCCCAAGTTTGAGATACTGTTCGAACTTGTCGCTGGAAATAAAAAGGGAGGATCCGACGGTATCAAAATCCCCGGAGCTTCCATCTTCCGGAAGGATTGCCTTATCCAGTTCCACACCCAGTAAACTAATAATTGTATTTTGATAATCCCGCTTATTGAGACGCCGCATAGTGATCTTGCCTCCGGCATCAGAAAGCACTTTTCGGGCACTCACCATTGTTTGGGAAAGGTCATCAAGAAAATCGGCTTTCAAGCCCTCATCAGGCTGGGTTTTGTCCTCGGGGGGCATTTCCTTGGAATTCAGCACATGGAGTACTTTCTGCCAGTTTTCAGCCTGCTCGATGTTCTGAATAGTAAAAGACAGGCTCTCTAGATTAACCTCCCCTTTTTGAGAGTCGGCATTGTGGCAGTCCATGCAATACATGTCCAAAAAATCAAGATGCTTTTCGGGGAAAACAACCTTGGGGGTGAGTTTTGCAATCGCTTGAGTAGTATTCGCTAATCTGTCGTTTTTTTGAAGTTCCAGGCTGGCAGCGGATTGATCGGAATTTGTGGGTGATTTTCCGTGCAAAAA
>JBMYOA010000239.1:0-2566 GCA_049598825.1 Opitutales bacterium
CCCGTCTTTTCTGATTTCAAGATCGAGGGTAAAGAGATCCGGCTGAATTTTACATCGACGGGGTCTGGCTTAACCGGAGGAAGCGATAAACCCCTCGATTCCTTCGCGATAGCCGGGGAAGATCGTCAGTGGCATTGGGCAAAGGCGAAGATAGAAGGAGGTTCGATTGTGCTTAGCTCCCCAAAGGTCAGCAAACCGGTGGCTGCCCGTTATGCCTGGGCCATGAACCCTTCGCAAAGAAACCTACTTTATAATCAGGAGGGTTTTCCTGCATCTCCTTTTCGGACCGATGACTGGCCCCTCTATGATCCAAAGGCAGAACAGATAGAAGTGACCAAGCCGGAAAAACCAAAAGGATATGAAGCCAAAGACTGGTCCCGGCCGGTGATAAAATAGAGATGTACAAAGTTTTCCTTTTCTGTCACTTCCCCCTTTGTTTTCTATTCGGGACCGGCCCCAATGTAATCATTATCCAGACGGATGAGCATAATTTGCGTACGCTCGGCTGCTACCGTGAGCAAATGAGACCGGAGCAAGCCTTCGTCTGGGGCAAAGACAATAAGGTGGACACGCCCCACATTGATTCCCTTGCCAAAGATGGATTGCTTTGCACCAATTACTTCGCGTCTTCACCGGTTTGCACACCTTCCCGGGCCTCCTGGGTATCCGGGCTTTATCCTCAGGCCACCGGCTCTCCGAGCAATAATTTACCCCTAAATGATTCCATCATTACTTTTGCCGAGGTGTTACGCAAGCGGGGCTATGCCACCTCCTACCTGGGGAAGTGGCATTTGGATGGGGATGCCAAGCCAGGCTGGGCTCCGGCGCGAAAATTCGGATTTTCCGATAACCGTTTCATGTTCAATCGTGGCCATTGGAAAAAATTCGAAATGACCAAGGATGGTCCACAGGTGGCCGCCCGCAAAAAAGGCGAGCCCAGCTACGACCTGGACGGAGCCGATGATCAAAGCTTTGCCACCGATTGGTTGGTCGACCGTACTCTGGAAATCCTCGAGCGTGATAAAAAGAAACCTTTTTGTCTGATGCTCGCACTTCCCGACCCACATGGGCCGAACACGGTGCGGGCACCCTACGACACCATGTATGACCACCTGACTTTTCAGCAACCCGTGACTATGCGCAAGGTTCTGGCCGCCTTGCAGAACCGGCCGGGGTGGGTGACTGGATCCAATGCAGTGAAAAAGCTAAGCCAGTCAACCTTGTCCAAGTATTTTGGGATGGTACGTTGCATCGATGATAATGTGGGGAAAATTCTCCGCTTTCTTGAGGAAAATGAACTTACTGAGGATACGATCGTCGTATTTACATCGGATCATGGCGATATGATGTGCGAGCATTGCCGGATGAATAAAGGACTTCCCTACAAGACATCCGTGGGCATCCCCTTTGTTTTGCGCTACCCGGCCAAGGTTCCTGCGGGGAAAGTAATTCACACAGCTTACACGACAGTTGACTTCTTCCCCACTCTGATGGGACTGATGGGAATTGAAGATGGGTTACCCAAGCTTCATGGTCTGGATGCCACCATTGCTTTCACAAACAAGAAGAAGGAAATTGCCAGGGACCGCATCGTTTATGTCAGGCATTCTGGAGGGGCTTGGGTGGCTGCCTTTGATCGGCGATACAAGTTGGTTATCTCCAGTCTTGATGAACCATGGCTTTATGATTTGGAAAAAGATCCGGACGAACTGGTTAACTATTTTGGCCGTGAAGGGTACGATGAACATTTCATCCGATTGAGGAATGAGCTGATTGCTCAGATGAAAAAGTTCAAGGAACCCGCCTTTACCTCGAAAAAACTTCGGTACGAATAAAGATTATTCTATCTTTTGCTTGGATTTCCCCCCTGAAATCATTCATGCTTACCAGATATGGATAAGAAGGACATCGTGGAGGTTTTGGAACGCATCGGGACGATGATGGAAATTAAAGGGGAGAACCCATTTAAGATTCGGGCGTATTCGGCTGGTGCCCGTACTTTGCAGACGATGGAGGAGGACTTGGGTGAGGTGATTGAAGAGGGGCGTTTGGGTGATATTCCGGGCATCGGTAAGGCACTCACCGAAAAGATTGAAACCCTCTACACCACGGGGGAACTCGAATTTTATGATAAACTGGTGGCATCCGTGCCTTCCGGATTAATGGATCTGCTCGATATTCCCGGGCTTGGTGGGAAAAAGATCAAGGTTCTTCATGAGAAACTGGAGGTGGACTCGATTGAATCCCTGACTGTTGCCTGCCAGGAGGGCAGGGTGGCGGAACTCAAGGGGTTTGGGAAAAAGACGGAGGAGAAAATCCTCTCGGGAATCAAAAACCGCGAAGCGTATGCCGCCCGTCATCTCTGGTGGGATGCCCGTTCCGTGGTCGAAAAGATTCTGCCCGGACTGGAAGGATTGCCCGAAGTCGAGAGAGTGGAAGCCGCCGGTAGTTTCCGCCGGGGGATGGAAACGGTGGGCGATCTTGATTTTTTGGTGGCTTCCTCCAATCCTGCCCCGATCATGGACTGGTTTACCTCCATGGATGGCATTGCGGAAGTCACCGCTCA
>JBMYOA010000240.1:0-2501 GCA_049598825.1 Opitutales bacterium
ATAGGAAAGATGTTCATTTCCTTATCTCCCGTATTGGTTGTAAAAATCATTTCCCGATGAGTCTTACTCTTTCCCAAAAGAACGGGAGCGAAAGATTTCCCATCGATACCCTGGGGTACATTCCCTCCAGCAAGATCAATAAGGGTGGGCAGAATATCCACCCAACTGACCATGGCACCGGTTCGTACATTGGCTTTAATCTTACCGGGCCAGCGAACCTGCAAAGGCACCCGTGTTCCATAATCATAGAGATTCCACTTGCCAAATGGCCATTGCCCACCGTGATCGCTGGTAAAAAGAAAAATGAAGTCCTTACCAAATTTCTTCTCCGCAAATTTTAACACCCGGCCCATTTCCTGATCCATCCCCTCGATATCAGTGAGATATCGGGCCCAGTGTTCGCGGGTCTCTTTGGTATCAATAAAAAAGGATGGCAGGGTCACCTTTTTCGGATCGAAATTCATTTCCTTGGTCCATTCCACATGAGGCCTTCGGTCGCCCACCAGTAAACAAATGGGTCCATCAATTTTATTTTTCTTAAAATACTTCTCCACCTCCACGCACATATCAGTCCTTTTGGGTTCGTTAAAATCAAGACCTTCAAACTTCTTGTTGCCATGAGCAATCTTACCGAAGGAAGCAATGTGGTAGCCCATCTTTTTCAAAATGGGAGGAAGAAATTTGGTTCCCGTTTTTACCTTACTGTGATTGGGATGAGCCCCATGCCGTGCGGGCATTAATCCGGTGAGCAAGGAGAATCTGCTCGGACAGCAACTGGGTGAAGTCACATAGGCATCATCAAAAGTCATTCCCTCTGCGGCCAGTCTTTCCATCGTGGGAGTGCGGGCATCCTTCGATCCATGAATGGAAGTGTCCCACCTGCCGAGATCATCGGAGATAAAGACCACAATATTCGGCTTCTTGTTCCCCGTGAGAAATGGAGACACCGAAAATAAGGAAACTAAGACTAGTAGAGTATATTTTGTAATGCTCATAGAAGAGATTTTAGCCTTAGAAGTCTAAGCGGGAGGGGTAAGCTCACTGTGTTTCAGCGATAGTTCGTAGAGGACCTTACCGCTTTCATGAATAAGACGATAATTAACTTCCGGATCAGGAAGCGATGCATCAACATTCAACTCGCCGAAAGCATAGGTTGAATCGAATGCATAAAGAGCATCCGGATGTTTCATTGCCCCGCTTGCTGGTCCACTTCGTCCGCCGAGAGTAGCTGCCTCAAATTCATAAAAGGTATGCCCGGAAGGACGGGGAATACGAAATCCGCAGGCTCCGTGGCGGTCACCTGACAACAGAAGCACCCCGGGTATACGGTTCTTTTCAATAAACTGAAAGAGTTCTTCCCTCCCCTCAGGGTCAAATTTTCCCCAGGAATCTTTTCCTTTGCTGATATGATCGGTCCACATGGTCCCGCAGGTAATGATGATGAATTCTCCCTTACAATCGAGTAACTGTTCCTTGAGCCATTCCGTTTGTCCATTACCCAGAAAACCCCGCTTTTCACCGGTTCGAAAATAACGGTTATCCAACATGATCACATCGCAAGGGCCTAGACGGGTTCTGAAGAAGATACCACCCCGGTCATCATTGAAACCAACACTTGGGTTGTTCCATGCCTGTGAGAAAACTTTACGGACCGCCAAGCGGTCATTATTTGTACAATTTTTCGGAATCCCCGACCGGTCATTATCAAAGTAATCATGATCATCCCAGGATGTGAAAGTCGGAATTGAGCCCGACAATCTCTGCCACGCGGGGAAAAGATCACGAATTTGATAGTCTGAACGATGCTTCCCCACATGTTCATTCTTATCCTGTGAGCCGAGATCACCATACATCAATAAAGCGGATGGCTTATGCTTTAGAATACGGTCCGCCTGCTTCTGGTTTCCCAATCCCCAACGGTGTGGGCAGGTCCCAAACGCAATGCGGATTTTTTGATCAACCGGCAAAGTGGTAATGGACGATTTTACTGGAATTGAAATTGGCTCATCATCAATCAAAACCTCATAGGAATAGGATTTGCCCGGCTTGAGACCATCCACTTGCACGGATGCCACCAAATCCGATTCCTCACTGCTTTCCACCGGACCAAAGATTTTGGATGATCCTTTCATTTTGATCTTAACTTTCACCGTGGAAGGACGAACCGTCCGTACCCAAACCTTGGCTCCGTTTTGGGTCACGCATCCAAGCATGGGTCCTCCGAGGTGGCGGATATTATGTCTTTTGCAAAACTCCTGTACCTCGCGATCACGGGCTACATCTGCATATGTGCATTTTTTTGATTGAGACAGTACTGAATCGATCAAAGTGAAAAGGTTCTGAACGACTTTGGGCTGCTTTCCCCAAAGGTTCAATAATTCCAACCCATCAATCTTACTTAGTTGATTACCCGGACTGTATCCGTTTAGCGCTGATGAGTTGTCCGCCCTGAGAGAAAAATTGGTTAAAGCCAAAGAACCGGAAGATGCCAGAAATGACCT
>JBMYOA010000241.1:0-2462 GCA_049598825.1 Opitutales bacterium
GCTTGTGAAACATTTGTTTCAGATAACCAAATTGAATCTGCTTTCATCATACCTTTGGAATTGTTTGAAAATTGATCAATATCATTTGGTACATTACGGATTCTTTGTCATCGACTAGATCTATTAATTTAGACATTATAAATACTATTATCAATGTTTGACAACGAATCGATTTTAATAACAGGGGGAACCGGCTCTTTTGGGCAAATGTTCGTAAAAACATTGCTCGAAAAGTATTCTCCTAAAAGAGTAATCGTCTATTCTCGAGATGAGCTTAAGCAGTCTGAAATGAAGAGTAATCCGCTCTTCCAAAATCCTGCACTACGTTTCTTCCTTGGGGATGTTCGCGATCGGGAGAGATTGTACCTTGCGATGAGAGATGTGGATTATGTCGTGCATGCTGCAGCACTCAAGCAGGTTCCTGCAGCTGAGTACAATCCTCATGAGTTTATTAAGACAAATGTGAATGGTGCAACCAATGTGGTGGAAGCCTCGCTGAGAGCAGGGGTAAAAAAAGTGGTCGCTCTGAGTACTGATAAAGCTGTCAATCCAGTTAATTTATACGGAGCGACTAAGTTATGCTCAGATAAAGTTTTTATCGCTGCGAATAGCTATGCAGGTGACTCTGGTACTATTTACTCTGTAGTCAGATACGGAAATGTCGTCGGAAGTCGTGGTAGTGTTATTCCATTATTTGTTAAGCAACGAGAAAGCGGAGTGCTGACCATCACAAAACCTGAGATGACCCGATTTTTGATCACTTTACAAAAAGGCGTAGACTTTGTTTTAGAGAGTCTTGAATCAATGGTGGGCGGAGAATTATTTGTCCCCAAAATCCCAGCCTGCTCTGTTGCTGACATTGCAAATGTGGTTGCTCCTAACGCTAAGTGGGAAACAATCGGAATGAGACCCGGTGAGAAAATGCATGAAATCCTTATACCTGAGGACGAAGCAAGAAATGTACTTGAGTTTGATAATCACTTTGTTGTGCAACCCATCCAATCATTTTGGGGAAATAAGATTGGAATTCTTGGTGGAAGGAGTTGTCCTGAAAATTTTCGGTACGCTAGCAATGTAAATTGTGAATCTCTTGATGAAGAACAATTAAGGGAACTGCTTTCCGATTTTCTCCCTAAATAATTTTTAAGAAGAAAATGGGGTTCTTAAATAATTTTAAGCAGCCTTTGATTATTGCAGAGATTTCAGGAAATCATGGGGGTTCCTTTGATAAAGCAAAGGCTTTAGTTTTGCAGAGTGCAGAGGCTGGTGCTGATTATGTAAAACTTCAAACTTACAAGCCTGAAACTATTACCGTGCAAGGCGAGGATAGTCGTTTTAAAATCAAGTCAGGATTGTGGGAAGGGTACCGTTTACATCAGTTATATGCCAAAGCCATGACTCCATGGGAATGGCACCGGCCCTTGTTAGAATATGCTAAAGAAGTAGGCATTGCTTTGTTTAGTTCCCCATTTGATGAGTCGGCGGTCAAGTTCCTTGAGAAAGAAATTGATCCTCCTTTGTATAAAGTGGCCTCCTTCGAATTGAATCATTTCCCGATGCTCAAAGAAATTGGAAGTACCGGAAAGCCTGTTATTGCCAGTAGAGGAGTTTCCAGTGATGATGAAATTTCTAAGGCAATTGATTGTTTGTATTCTTCTGGTTGTCCTGAAATCACACTTCTTCATTGCGTAAGTGAATATCCTGCGAAACAAGAAGAATTCTTCCTTTCTGAAATGCCAGGAATCAAGGAGAAATTTCAAACTCGCTTCGGTCTGTCAGATCATTCTCAGGGGCACTTGGTTGCGGTCACTGCCACCGCACTAGGTGCAAGTGTCATTGAGAAACATATAACACTTGATCGTGAAGAGGAATCGATTGATGGAGGTTTTTCTATGCTTCCTCACGAATTTGCAGAGATGGTGGATGCAGTGAAGTCCACTAGCAAGATCCTTGGATGCGAAGGCAAATCCAAAGAAATTTCAAAAGAATCCGCTTTTTTTAAACGATCTATTCTTGTCAGTGAGAGCATAAGGGAAGGCGACTTATTGTCTCCAAAGAATATTAGAATTGCTAGACCAGGAGATGGTTTGTGTCCGAGTTATTGGGATCAAGTTCTAGGAAAAAGCGTACGCAGGAATTTATGCGTTGGGCACCCTTTAAGTTTGGATGACATTAATACTTTAAGTTGATGATGAAAATTGTGGTTTTTTGTGCTATCTTTAATGAGTGTCCAAACCTTCCAAAATTAAAAAAATTAAAATTCCCTCCTTTTTAGGTTCATGTGAAGTAAGACTCAGAAAAGCTTGTGATTGGATTTCAAGAAATGACCCAGGGAGATGTTTAACCCTGGAAGAAATTGCATCAATTATGGGAGTTACAAGGGAAAGAGTCAGGCAGCTCGAGGCTCAGGCATTACGAAAATTAAGACACCCATCTAGATTACAATATTTTAAGTAATTTTT
>JBMYOA010000242.1:0-2451 GCA_049598825.1 Opitutales bacterium
TGCTGTTCCTTCGAATAAGGTAGGAATATTTAGAAGATTTTTTCAGGAAATGAGATTAGCTCGGGATCTTGGTTCTATGGTTCGATCTATCGCTGATAAATTAGACTCTTTAATCATAACATCTCCTCCTTTTTTTATGGCAACATACATTGCGAAAATAGCGAAAGAGAAAAATATTCCTTATCTGTTCGATATTCGTGACCGTTATCCCAATGTTTTGTTTGATTTAGGGGTAATACCTGAAAGAGGGTTGCTGGGTAGGAAACTTCTTGAAAGGGAAGATTCCTGCTATCAAAAAAGCCATTTGCTTACCACGGTAACCGCAGGAATCAATCAACAATTAAGCACTTTCAATAGACCACATGCACATTTACCCAATGGGTTTGATGGTGGTTTGTTTGATCGATCCAGCTACACTAAAAAAGATGATGTTTTCCGAATTGTATATCACGGAAGATTTAGTCGTCTTCATGATGTTGAAGCATTGCGTAAAATTTCAATTAGAGCTCTGGAGTTAAATCCTGAAATCGAATTTTTGATTATCGGTCCAATTCCGGAAACATACAAAAGGCAAAAATGGGGCAATGTTCGTTTTGCTGGCGAAAAAAAACGCGATGAGATTCCTGCACTTTTAGCCAGTGGGTCTGTGGGAATCAGTCTCATGAAAGAGATGACTTCAACGAGAGTTGCGATGCCTGCAAAGGTCTATGAATACATCGGGATGGGTTTGCCGTTGGTGGTGGCTCCATCTGGTGAATTGCACGACTTTGTTAAGGTGAATAAAATTGGGCTCGCTTTCAAAGAAATGAATATTCTGCAAATAACTGACGGAATCATTGCCTTAGAGAAGAATCGCGAAAGTTTTTCAAGATTTCACAAAAATGTATTTTCGATTCAGTCAACTTTTGACCGTCGCAAACAGGCAGTTTATTTTGCAGATTTGATTGAAAAATATTTTAAGACAGAGAATGCAGAAAAAATTAGTTTAAACTGATGGATTCGAGATTAGCAAAGTCATTCAAGTTGTTTTTTGATTTCTGCATTGCTGTGGCAGTTGTGGTTATCGTTCCTCTTTTCTTTTCACCGACTAGCGAGACATTATTTTTGGTTTCTAAAGAGCGTATGATGATCTATGGGCTGTCTTTCGGCTTATCATTTCTTTTATTTGGTGAAGTATTAGGATTAAGGGAGCAAAATTTTCAGATTGGTTTTGCAAAGGGTTTTCTGCTTCCTTTGATAAGTTCATTTTTAGCCAGTCTTTTACTTCTCCTACTTGTCTGGGCTGTTGAGTATGCTTTTATAGGGAGATTCGCTCTCGGTAAGATTGTCTTATCAACAGCAGTTGCCTCTTATGTTTCGAACATCTTGATAAATAGTTTTTTTTCTAAACATCCAACAAACTGTTTGCTATTAGTATCTTCTGAAAGGTGTCAGCAAATTATCGAGGCAACTAAAGATAGTCCCCAACTTTTCAATTGGGTTGATTCCAAATTAACTCAAGGAAACCCTCAAAATAGCATTCAAATTAAATGCAAAGAAAGTGATGTTGATTTACTTGTAATTGAAGATGAAAATTCTGATACCGATTTCGACATAGTACAAATTTTGTCCGAAGGCACACAAGTTATTGGGGTATTAGACTTTTGGCAGAAATATATTGGCTGCATACCCCCATCAGAAGTTAATAAATCTTGGCTCACAAAACTGGACTTGAGAATGCGGAACCCGGTTGCTTTAAAACTCAAAAGGGTTTCAGATATTATCTTTTCAGCTTTTGCATTAATTCTGACTGCACCTCTCTTGCTAATAGTGTTCTTTATAGTGGCAATCGATTCAGGCTTCCCGGTTATTTTTTCACAAACCCGAACCGGTTTCTTGAACAAAAATTTTACGATATATAAAATCCGCACCATGAGGAATGACGCAGAAAAAGAGGGTGCCGCTTGGGCTAGCGAAAATGATAACCGTATTACAACTTTTGGTAAAATATTGCGAAAGTTGAGAATTGATGAGATTCCACAGTTTTGGAATGTCATAAAAGGGGATATGTCGATTGTCGGACCAAGACCAGAGCGACCTGAGTTTCAGAATGAATTAGTCCAGTCTGTTCCTCATTGGAACACTAGGCACTTGGTAAAACCTGGTATTACGGGTTGGGCACAGATCAAATTTAAATATGCCTCCACCATGCAGGCATCCGAACAAAAGTTAGCGTACGATCTGTATTATCTTAGAAATCTTTCCTTTGCCTTGGATTTTGAAATCATTCTTGGTACCCTTCGTTCGATTGGAAAAGGGAGTCGATGAGTAAGGTTTTAGTAACTGGCGGAGCTGGATATATCGGTAGTCATACCGTACTCGCTCTTTTACAGTCAGGTAATGATGTTATCGTTGTCGATAATTTTTCAAATTCATCGGCTGAATCTTTGAACAGGGTATCCCGTATCGCTG
>JBMYOA010000243.1:0-2412 GCA_049598825.1 Opitutales bacterium
GCTGGATTTTCCTTTGATTGATTGCTGTCCCCGTTAAAGAGTGGATGCACCAATAGGCGAAGAGCACTGGAGTGGGTAAGGAAAGAGCCTTTTCCTTGGTTTCGCCATTCCTTGCGGTAAGTGTAGTTTCCGGCACCCATGAGGGCTGTTCCTCTTACTGCCTCCTTTTTTGTCGCCAAGTTGTGGGGTAAAGATAAGCCGTGACCGAGTTCATGAATGGTACCTCCAATATAGACGGTGTTGAAACGGTTGAGTGTGAATGGTTCATACCCTCGGTGTTCCTTGACTTGCAGGGTTATCTTTTGGGGGTCGGGTTTCAGCCCTTCGATCGATAACCATTCCATATCAGCAGTGAAACATATTCCACGGTTATGATCTGCTCCCATTCCGTAATAAGGAGAATATATGGTAACTTTTTTATCCTCAGTTTTGGATAAGCCGCATACAATCAGCAGAGTCTCCCTGTCAGGGTCCAGGCCTTTGGCTCGCAATGCTTCAAAAACCTCTCCCCGGATCTTGCTTCCGGATTTATAACTGTAGGATTTATCTTCTTCCTTTCCCCTGATCTCATGGAGTTTGAGTTTTCCATTTTCTTTTTCCAGTGAGATCGTTACCTCGCCATAGCCGAGTTTTTTCATTTCAGTACGAAAGAAATTTTGAATATCTGAAAGAATGCCATCCCATCTTTCGAGATGATTTTTCAGGGGTTCCCGGTCTTTCGCATGAAAGTAAATAACCCGTAGGGGTTTATCGCGAAGATCTGTGGTTTTATTGTTCCACCTCTTTAATTGTTCAGAGATGTATTCTGCCTGCTCTTCCTGCGAAGAAAAAGTAGCCCAATCGAAAGAGTCGTTTGCCTTTGAATCTTGAGAGGCAAAAAACTGAAAAAATAGAAAAATAAAAATTAAGCTGAAAGGTTTAGGCACACCTCAATCATGAAAAATATAAATACCTGTTTCGAGAATTTTATGAAGAGAGTTCACATATTTATTATTAAAGACTTAGGCTAATTTTAATTCAGATAATTGCTCTTGAAGGTTGCGTTTGGTCTTCAAGATCATTTTAGAGGAAGGTTTTTATGAGATTTTTATCCAAATATTTTGTTCTAGTATTTTGTCTCTTGGATTTCGTTTCCCTGCTGGCAGCGGATCCTCCCAAGGGCTTCGAGAAAGTTGATCAGGAAATTACGATCAGTACGCTGGAGGCACAGATGAAGTACGATGTTCAGAGTTTCAGCGTTAAACCCAACTCCAAGGTAAAAGTAATTTTCAAAAATCCTGATTCGCTTCCTCACAATCTTATTTTTTGCACACCAGGAAAGAAAAAAGGAGGAGATAAAGGGCAGGAGGTTATCGATGCCGTGCTTAAACTAGGAGACAAAGGAGTTAAAATGGACTGGGAACCGAAGGGGCATCCAAGAATTCTCGCCAGTTCAGGAATGGTCCAACCGGGCAAGGAAACCGCCTTTTATTTCAAGGTTCCCAAGGTGGAGGGAGATTATCCATACATCTGTACTTTTCCGGGCCACTACCAATTAATGAATGGAATGATGGGGGTAACCAAGAAGGCCAACCCAGTCACGAATCTTACCTATAAATTGTTTCACGGGAAATGGAGTAAAATGCCTGATTTTTCCGAATTTAAACCGGTCAAATCAGGAACCCTTGCCACAGGCCTTTTTGATATTTCAATGCGTGAGGTTAATGACAATTTTGCTTTCGTTTTTAATGGTAAGATTGAATGTCCAAAGGACGGGAAGTATTCCTTCACCGTTTCTTCGGATGATGGTTCCCAGCTATTTATTAATGGTAAGATGATCGTCGATAACGATGGCGTTCATGGAAATCAGGCAAAGGCAGGTTCTGTCGAGTTAAAAAAAGGAAAGCATGACATCGAAGTAAAGTATTTCGAACTCGCGGGAGGGGAGATACTAAGTGTTTCATGGTCGGGTCCAGGTTTTAAGAATAAACCTCTGTCCAAAACTGCACCTAAACCGGGACAAGTGGTGGAGGGGATGTTGATTGAAGCACCTGAGGGAGAAGCAACTCTCTACCGGAATTTTATTGACGGGGCAGGACCACGAGCAATCGGTGTGGGGTATCACGAGGGAGTAAATCTTGCTTTCGATGCTAATAATATGCGATTGGCGATGATCTGGCATGGTGAATTTATCGACGGGGCCCGTCATTGGATCGGAAGAGGGCAGGGTTTTCAGCCACCTGCAGGAAGTGATGTGATTCGCTTACCGGAGGGAGTGGTTATCACCGAATTGGAGAAGGCAGATTCTATTTGGCCGGGTTCAGAATATCGAACCAAGGAAATTGATTTTAAAGGTTATGTTTTGGATAAGTTTCAACGACCCACTTTTAAATACAGCCGAGGGGCAGTTTCGATTACAGATAAATCAGTCCC
>JBMYOA010000244.1:0-2402 GCA_049598825.1 Opitutales bacterium
AGATCTTCGAGGATCAAGTACAGGCAGGGAACCATCAGCAAAGTAATAAAGGTGGCAAACAAAACACCAAAACCAATCGCTATCGCCATCGGTTTGAGGAACTGAGCCTGCAGACTTCTTTCAAAAAGAATCGGTAGGAGTCCCACGAATGTGGTCAGGGAGGTTAGTAAGATTGCCCGGAATCTTGCCATACCCGCCAGTCTTGCTGCTTCGAAGATGCTTGTCTCCTTGGCCCGCTGGTTCACATAATGCACCAGTACCAGGCTATCGTTAATCACCACCCCGGTCAGGGCGACCAAACCGAAATGGGATAACTGACTGAGCGGCAACCCAAATAAATAATGGCCAAAGACCGCCCCAATCAGTCCAAATGGAATGACCGACATGATTAAAAATGGCTGGAGATAGGAACGGAAGGGAATTGCGAGTAACGCATAGATCACGAAAAGACAGATACCACCCGCCTGAGCCAAACCGGAGTCACTCTCATCCTGCTCTTTCTTTTCGCCCACAAAAGAGAATCGAATATTTGGGAATTCCTCGCGTAGGGCAGGAATGAAATGGGTATCCAGGTCGTTCTCGATCAATGGAATATTGGCGAGTACTTTGTCCGCGGATGTCTGAACATTGATGATACGTGCCCGGTCCGAACGTTTAATCGTGGGGTAGCCCTGACCCAGTTCGATGGTGGCCACTTCTTCCAGTGGGGCTTCCACGCCATTGGGCGCCCGAACCCGTAGGTTGGAAAGTGCGGTTAAAGTTTTTCTATCAGCCAAAGGATAGCGGAGCATCACCTTCACTTCATCCCTCTCCCTTTGAATTCTCTGAATTTCCTCTCCGTAGTAGGCTTGTCTTACCTGACGGCCCAAATCTGCTTGGGTAAGACCCAGGGAACGACCGTTCGGCTTTAACCGGATTTTCATCTCACGTTTTCCACCCGAGTAAGTGTCCGAAATATCAAAGAGACCCTCGTAGGTTGCTAATTTGTCCTTTAATTTATCGGCGGCGATGCTCATTTTTTCGAGATCATGGCCCGCAATTTCAACATCGATAGCGGTTCTGCTGCCACCGGCCGCCACATCTCCAAAGTACATCTCTTTCACTCCGGGCAAGGGTCCGATTCGTTCACGCCAAAGAGCGGAGATCTGGGGGGCGGAGCGGGTTCTGTCCTCGGATTTTATGAGTTCCACACTAATTTCCCCTAAATTGGAACCAGTCACAATATTGGATGAGCTTTTAGGGCCTCCGGAAAACGGTTGGGCCCCCATGGTCTTCATCACATAACGGAAAGGATTTGGCTCATCCTGGGAAACCAGGTAATCGATAACTTCGAGCCTTGCCCGCTCCACCTCCAGTAATGCTTTTTCAGTCGTTTTTGCGGGTACGCCGTCCTGCATCGATAATTTCACTGAGATGTAATCAGAGGGCACCGGAGGGACTCCACGGATGCTTGGCACATGTCCACCGATGATTAAACCAAAGGTAATAAAAAGAAGGCCCATGAAGAGAGAAAGCGTCAGGTATCTCCACTCCAGGCAGACTTTAAGAAAGGGCTGGTAGAGAGTCTCGATCAATCTTTCCAATCCAACGGATACTTTATTCTGTAGTTTTGAAACCCAGTTCTTGGGCAGTTTATCAAACCGGCAGAGGCTTAAATGATAGGGCAGGATGAACTTGGATTCGATCAGCGAGAAAAAGAGTGCCGGAATCACCACCAAAGGAATATCCTTCATTAATTTCCCGAGCCATCCGGGCAGGAAGAGCATCGGCACAAATGCGACCATGCTGGTAATGATCGCAAAAGTCACGGGCATGGCCACCAAGTGGGTGCCCATGATCGATGCCTGTAGGGATTTCTCACCTTTCGAACCCAGGGTGTATACGGACTCACCCACCACAATCGCATCATCCACCAAAATTCCCAGCACCACAATAAACGCAAATAAGGAGACCAGATTAATCGATGCCCCCACCAATCCCATGGTGGCAAAAGCCCCCATGAATGAAATCGGAAGGCCAATCGCCACCCAAATGGCGAGAGAGGGTCGGAGAAAGAGCGAGAGGACCAGAAATACCAGCAATAATCCCTGGAATGCGTTACGGATCATCATTTCCAGGCGTCCCTGCAGGTAGAAGGAACTGTCCTTCCAGATTGTCATCGAAAGACCTTCCGGAAGGGTAGGGCTTATATTTTCAACATAATCGCTTACCTTCTTGGAAATATCCAGCGGGCTTTGTTTACCCACCCGGAACACCCGCAGGGTAACCGCCGGCTCATCCGAGAATTCCGTGTACAGTACTTTATCCTCAAACCCGTCCTTCACCCACGCCAAATCATCCAACTTCAGGTTGGACCCATTGGCGGTGGACATCACTTCAAGTTCATTGAATTCCTTGCCGTT
>JBMYOA010000245.1:0-2401 GCA_049598825.1 Opitutales bacterium
ATAAAGCTCAATCATCGGTAGAAATACAAAAAGTAAAAGCAATCTCCCAAACATATCTTCCGTTTATGCCGAATTAACAGGACTGTCAATGGATTGAGGATCTTTTCGTTTTATTCTTCAATCCATCTCCAAGAATTTAACTCCTGATCAAAAAAATGCCACTTCTGGTTGTCGCCCTTCCATCCCA
Organism: Opitutales bacterium; assembly: GCA_049598825.1. Lineage (GTDB taxonomy): Bacteria > Verrucomicrobiota > Verrucomicrobiia > Opitutales > Seribacteraceae > Seribacter. Next base: position 188 of record JBMYOA010000245.1, read on the forward strand.
ACCACATGGTTTCACTTCGCAAATATTCCCATGAATCAGAACTTGGATTAAACAAGAAGGGCCAAATATGATATTTCCAGCCTTCCAACTCACTTGAGTCCAATTCTTCCCATGATGAACCACCTTGAGCATTTTTCCAGTTAAAGATTTGACCCGGATCAGTTGCCAGGTAGTGCCACTTATTATCTGCCGATGAGTATACCCATTTTTCACGATGATAATGCCACCCTTCATCCAGGAAAACCTTGGTCTTGTCTGCTTTAGTCAATGCCGCATTGGCGCTAATGATTCCACCACTGAGGACCTTTTCCGACAACCCTTCGACCTCTCGAACCGTAGTTAGAAGAATATCACGAAGTTGTTTGGTGGAGATTTCAGGACGGTGGGAGAGAACCATCGCGGCAACTCCCGAAACCACGGGTGCGGCAAAGGAGGTGCCACTCACAAATGCATACTGCTCAAGCCCTTTTTCAAAAGAGGATACGCCTGAAATTTCAAGATCATCAAGGTACACGCCATCCGCGGTTCTAAAGCTGTCTGTCTCTAAACGGAATCTCAGGCGGATGGATTGTCCGTCAAAAGATGACAGGTCAAATTGATAAAGCGAACCCCCTCGTTTACTCCTGCCATAGACTTGACCAATCGTGCTCCAGGAAGATGTCTCATTGGAGAAAACTTCAATCCAAAGTGTATCATAAGAAAAAAATAAAAAACTACTGGCAAGGTCGTGGTAAATCCGGATTTTTAAAGTGGTTCCTTTGGTACCGGAGAGATCAATCGTGGGGCTCTGCAGAGAGGAGCTGACATTGTTTCCATAATCAGCAAGATATCCATACTCGTCGTACGCACTGTCAGTTAACCAACGGTTTCCATTTTGATCCGTTAACCTTTCCCATTTTACTCCTTGCATCGTGCTCGAGAATTGCCAGCCGGATAAATCGTCTTCAAAATTTTCCACCTGCAGGGTTTTTCTGGAAAGATCGGGGGTTAGCATATTGACCCCAGGGGCGGCTAAATCCACGGTTTCCTTTCCAAAGTTTGAGAAAATGGCAAGTTCATCGTTTTCATCCGTCGCTGCAACTGAAAGAATCACATTACCTAAATAACTTGCAGGGTAAAAAGGAGTGGTTTCTAAATTGTCACCCCTGCCATCTTCTCCGCCGTTGCCAGCAGCACATATTAAAAGCACATCAAAGTTTTTTTCTAAATTGTAAAGTGCGTCTTGTATGGGAATGGAAAAGGCACTGCCTTTACCCAAGCTAAGGTTAATAATTCTGACGCCGCCCAAAATAGAATATCCCAGAGCTGAAAGGATACGGTCATCGGTTGCACCTCCACCGTATTCGTTAAATACTCTCATAGGTAGGATTACCGCGTTAGGAGCAATTCCCGAAATGCCAAGCTCATTTTTCGAATGAGCTGCCAGGATCCCTGCCACTTGGGTGCCGTGGCCGTTGAGATCCGAGGGGTCATTGTCATTGCCAATGAAATCCCATCCGTATTTGTCGTCGACATAACCAAGTCCGTCATCATCCACTCCCTGGATACCATCCAATTCGGCGGGCATGTAGGCACGCCGGTCTTTAATTTCTGGATGATCGGCGGAGATGCCAGTGTCGATCACAGACACCACTACCCGTTGCTGCCTTGGGGAGTAACGACTCATTGCTTCCGTCCACCCAATGTCGGAACCTTGCTTGGTCTGCCTGAAATTCACGGGTTTACCTAAATTGTCCAAATACCATTGCTCTCCAAGTCTCGGTTCATTTAAGCCGATGGATTGAGTATGCTGAATATGATTAAAATCAGCAAAAAGCACCGTATCTTCCTGCCTTAACAAAGAGATGATTTCTTCAATGGGTAATGTGGAAGTTGTCTCATAAAGAGAAGCCCGTGTGAGAATAAAATCCTTTAATTTTGTAAGCTTGTATTTTTTTTCGATCTCTTCTTTAGCCTTAATTGGAAGTTTTTCCTTGAAGCTGACAAAGCACTGATTGATTACAACTTCAGCGAATATGATCTCCGACAAGAGAATAAAAAATATAAGTAGCCTAACGGTTGCGATCAAGATTTGGGAAGGATTTAAGGGGTGACCTATATGGAAAAACAACTTATTCTATGTTCAACCTATTTTCAATATGCATAAACTAGTTTTACTTCGACACGGCGAAAGCCAATGGAATCTCGAAAACCGCTTCACTGGATGGCATGATG
>JBMYOA010000246.1:0-2392 GCA_049598825.1 Opitutales bacterium
ACAGTCGCTGGTCCATACAGTCGAAGAGCCAGCCGAGGGAGGCAATGATCACCACGATCCAGTGATAGGCGGTAATGGGCTCTTTTGCCTCCTTCATTTTAAAAAATGCGTGATTAAGAACACATCCTAACGGCTAACCTGACTGCGGATTTCAAACTGCTGGGATCGGCTTTTCCCTGCCACGCAATATCGAGAGCGGTTCCATGGTCCACCGAGGTACGGATAATGGGAAGACCGAGGGTTACATTGACGGCTTCCTCAAATGCAAGTGCCTTCACGGGAATGAGACCCTGATCATGATACATGCATATATAGGCATCAATTGACTTCCGAATACTTGGGGTAAAGGCAGTATCGGGGGGAAGGGGACCAAGTAGTTGCATACCCTCCTCTTTCGCTTTTTCAATCGCGGGAATGATGAGCTTTTCTTCTTCCTGATTTCCAAATAATCCGTTTTCACCGCCGTGTGGGTTAAGTCCGCAAACCGCAAGTCTTGGTTCACGACCTAGCAGTTTTTGATGAGCCTGTCTGGTTAGTGAGATGACATCGTAAATCCTGTCGACGGAGAGAAGGGCAGGGACTTCAGAGTATCCGCAATGCACGGTCACCAGGCTGCAACTGATTTCATCGGAGAAAAATGCCATGCAGAACTTCTCCGTGCCGGTATGTTCGGCGAAGATCTCAGTATGCCCGGGCTGGCTTACCCCTCCTGCCTGTAAGGCTTCCTTATTTGCCGGGCAGGTAACTACAGCATCTACTTTGTTCCTCAAACAGGCATCGATTGCTGAGGTCACATAGCCATAAGTCGCACGCCCGGTATTCGCATCAGCAGTACCGGGATTCAGTTCATCTAAATTCATCAGACCCAGATCAAAAATTCCATTCTTTGAGGTATCTTCGATTTGATTCTCTGAAATCTCAATATGATCAAAAGATTTATTTGTCTTGTCAGCACAAGATTGAAGCACAGAGGAATCACCAAACACAATGGGAGAGCATAGATCGGAAATTTTAGGGTCATTTAACAGGTCGAGGCAAATCTCGGGACCAATCCCCGCGGGATCACCCATGGTAATGGCTATGCGTGGCTTGGGCATTACAGTTTTAAGGGTTCACCCTGCCGGCCATAATCATCTTCGTGTCTGATCTGGTCCTCTGCTTTCCATTCGCCAAAGCTGACGACCAACATCTTGAAAATTCTATCTTCTGCCCAAAACCGATGTTTTTGCCCTGGGTTGATCATAAATTCCTCATGAGCTTTGGGATAAAAAAGCTGCCCATCAATTTCCAAAACACCTCCGTCATCCAGAAAATGAAAGAGCTCGTGCCTGATCGCATGGGAGTGCAGGCTTGCCCGTTCTCCGGGTTTGACTTCAGTAAGATCAACCGAACATTCCTGGTTCCGAATAACCATATGTATGTCTCCCCATGGTCTCACGGAATGTACAGTGGCTTGACCTGCTCTCGGATCGTTCATTGAAAACCATCATTTATTGGTTATTCCTTGAGGGCAAGCTTAGGGTAGATGACGGAGGATTAAAATTTCCGGATCGAGAAATGGTTCATCCAAATTTGATCCTGTGGGTTCAACTTCTTTTTTTCCTTGGCTAAACTGCGATAAATTCCCCATTTCGGGCGTACAAATTCAAATCCATCCCGCCAGGTTTGCACATTCTTTAATTCTTTTTTGATATTCAATGTACTATCGAGGGAACGAATGGAAAAAAGAATGGATCCGCTTTTTGCATAGTTAGTCTTGCATTCACAAATTAACCATTTGCCTTTGCAGTTTTCCCAGTCAGCAAGAAAGACTCTCCCCGCATCAACCTCAGACCACCACTGGAGTTGTAGTTGAGGCTTCCCGTGATCTGTAACCCCTGAAAAGGTTAAAACCGGATCATCAATATTCTTTGATCCTACGGCTTTCAATTGAAAGAAATGACAGAACTCTTTGTTAATTTGAAAGGACTTCTCGATCTTAAGGTACCATTTGACTTGATGAGTTTCTGATGAAATGGCTTTCATCGGTTCGGGTGAACGCTGGTAGCCTTTAATTTCAATTCTTTGCCTTTCCCTACCTGTGGGCCATAATTTATCCCGATCACCGTCGATGTCTTTTCGGAGGGAAAAGGCGAAAGCACTTCCCAATTCTTTATCTTTTACCAATTTTATATGTTGGAACTTAGAACCGCTGCGCGTGTCGATATGCTTGGGTGATTCAATTGAGTATTTACCAAAGCTTGCCTTGATCTGTTCGACAGCAGTTAGCTTAGACTCCAGACTTGCATGTAGTTCAACAGTCTTGGAAGCATGAGTGATTTGGGGCAGAACCAAGCCGCAAAGTAGCCAAAAAAAAGGGCAAACAAAAACGCCGCACTTCTGCGGCGTTCTT
>JBMYOA010000247.1:0-2390 GCA_049598825.1 Opitutales bacterium
CTTTCCCTCAACCCAGGCACCTTTGTCGCGGTCACTGGGCCGTCCGGATCCGGCAAAACCACGCTCCTGCGAACCCTCGCTGGAGAGTTAGAACCCGCAGAGGGCAAGGTGGTCAATCACCTCGACTGCCCTGCCCGTCTCGCCATGATCTTCCAGGATCTTCAGTTGGCGGATGGAGCCACCGCCCTCACCAATGTTCTCGGTGGTAGCCTCGGTCGACATTCCTTTCTTTCCACTCTCTTTCGGTTTCCTTCCCAAGAACGGGAGAAAGCTCTCCATTTACTTGCTCAATTTGGCCTCTCTGGAAAGTCCAACCAATGGACATCCACACTTTCAAGAGGCGAAAGACAAAGAGTCGCTGCTTGCCGGACCCTCCTCTCCCAACCGCAATTGCTGCTCGCCGACGAACCAGTCTCCAGCCTCGACCCCTCCCTCGCAGACGAGGTTCTCACTCATCTTTCCAATTCTATTTCAGGGAAAAACGGCTGCCTTGTTTGTGCCCTGCATAATGATGAACAAGTCACCAAATTTGCGGATCTTGTACTACGGCTTGATCCATCAGACCCCAATGGGTGGAAGCTCGAAGACCTCAAACCAAAGGAAGTAGCATGAAGCCCGAACTTCCGTGGCACAGCCGATTTGATCTCCTCGGGATTACCTTTCTGCTTTTTCTGCTTGGAGCCATAGGTGCCCTGCCCTCCATTGAAGGCTCTGGGCGCGATCTTGATTACTGGGGAAACCTCTCCCGGTTTACATCTCAGTTTTTTCCACCTGACTGGTCGATTCTGGACCGTACCCTCGAAGGGTTACTGGAAACCGTTCAAATCGCATTAGTTTCCACCCTGCTTTCCATTGTTATTTCGATCGTGCTTTCCATTGGTGCAGCCCGAACCATTGCCCCGCTTTGGTTACTCTGGCCCACCCGCATGATTCTCAATGTGATCCGTACCATTCCCAGTTTACTTTGGGCCTTGCTTGCGGTGGTCATTGTGGGATCGAATCCACTCGCAGGAGTCATCGCCCTTACTTTTTACAGTGTTGGCTACCTCGCCAAATTTTTCAGTGAAACATTTGAAGCCGCTGACACCGATGCCCAGCAGGCACTCCGTTCCCTCGGGGCCAGTCCTCTTCAGGCTTTTCAATTTGGGCTTTGGCCCAATGCACGACCGATCATTTGGAGTCATTGCCTGTGGATGCTCGAATACAATGTTCGCTCTGCCAGCATTATTGGCTATGTGGGGGCCGGGGGAATCGGATTACATCTCAAACTTTATGCGGAATCCGCCGATAGCTGGAATAAATTCTCTCTGGTTCTTCTTTGTATCCTAGTGATCGTGACAGTCCTTGATTTCACCGGAGAAAAAATCCGCCAAAGCATCCGGGACAAATTGGAAGGCAAAAAATCGAACTAGGCTACAACCAGCAGAATATTTATTTCTTGTAGACCTGACCTTCGAGAAAATCCTCTTCTTTCACCAAATTCCCCTTGTCATCGACAAGGGTCAGCGTCCCCGAATATGGGAAAATCCCATAACGCAAATAACGTAGGGATGTACCATTTTCCTCCACGGTTTTAAATGCTTCCTTTTCCTCCTCCTCCGTGCCCTTCCAGTCCTCCAACAAAATAAATTTCCCGTTCCGATGAGCGGTTCGCTTCCGTACATCCCCATTTTCCATAAAAAAAGTCGAATATCCATCGCGAAGTCCGTTTTTATAGCTCTGCTCGATCCACCGCTCACCATTCTTATACCACATAGAAAAAGGTCCATCTGGTTTCCCGTCCCGATTATTTCCAAATTTCTCGAGTTGCCCATTCTCATACCAGTGCTGAAAAGGGCCATGCATCAGACCCTTACGAAAATTATAATCTTCTTTTTGCATACCATCCGGATACCAGGTCTTCATTCTTTCAACCCATCCATTCTTAACTTCAAAGAGTGTACGAAAGGCAAAAAATTTATATTTTGCAAAACCAGTATACCCCGTGGCATTTGCTTCCGCTAAGGCAGTTCCATTTACATCCCTTCGTAGTATTGGAATATCAAAAGCACCTGCTTTTACCTGCCTCGTCTCCACGACCACGGGAACCTGGGCAACTGGACGACGCTTGAAGATACTGAAAAAGCCGCCCTTCTTCTTGGGTGGCTCGTTTTCGGGAGGGCGATTGGCAACCGGCACATCTTTGGTCACTCCCGTCCAGTCGGGGATCTCCTGCCAGAATTGAGCGACTTCTTCCGATTCATATACAAAATCAGACCATTTATAAAAACGCACCAAACTCTTTCGGGTCTCAATCGATGCCTCAATCTCATCCAGAATAATCGGACGCACCGAAGCATTTTCTTCATCCTGTCCAATTGCGGAAATCACAACCATTGCCATGAGGGCAA
>JBMYOA010000248.1:0-2374 GCA_049598825.1 Opitutales bacterium
ATATTTTGATCCATGCGGTCGACCATAGCCGCATGGATCTCCATTCGAAGGGCTTCCTCATTTCTTTGCTTTTTTGATAAACTATTCCAAAGTTCATGATCAGGCGCACTCAATCGTGCTGTCTTCTCTTCAAACAAGCCCATTTCTAGTTGTCTTTGATATCTTGCCTTTCGAATCTCCTCATACCCTTCATCGTAAATTCCATCATACTTTGAAATATCCTCAGGATGAGCATGAAGGGGCCAGTGGGGTGCATTGTACGAGAGAAACAAAAAAAATGGTTTTGCTGAATCTTTCTTTTCATCCAGCCAACCGATACTCCAATCTGTGAAAGTATCCGTGGCAAAGAACTCTTCACCCGGAATGTAAGGTTTCACCACTTTGTCATCAAATGCCCACGAATAAACCGCCCGCCAACCAGGTTCGTCTTCCCCTGGTCTTGCTTGGTCTCCTGGATTCCAAAAATTAATCGCACCCCCAAGAAATCCGGAAAAATGATCGAAGCCCCGATCGTAGGGATTAAAATTAGCATGATGCTTACCAGACCACCAGGTTCGGTAACCGGCAGGTCTGAGGATTTCTCCAATTAATGCAGTATTATCAAAATCCCTATTACTTCGATGGTGATACAATCCGGTTAGCAGACTGATCCGGGTGGTCCAACACTTGGATGTATTATAGGCTTGAGTATACCTTATTCCATTCTCTGCCAGACGGTCCAAGTTTGGAGTCTGAATCTCGCCCCCGTAACATCCCAAGTCCGAGTATCCCATATCATCAGCCAGGATAAGAACGATATTAGGCCGCTCTTCTCCGTCAGAAAATAAGTAAGCCAGCAAAAGAAGAAAAAGAATTTTCATTTCCTTTTTCCAATTCCGCTGGCCCTTAACTTGTTAAGTAATTCCTTGGCTTTGTTTGGAAATTCTTTGGCAATATTTTTTGTTTCCTTCGAATCTTTTCGATGGTCATACAGTTCAAGATATAAAGGCTCCGCGTCCACATTCCGATAGTCCAGCCATGCTACTAATCGATAACGATCCGTTCGCAGGGAATACCCCATCAAATGATTCTCGAAAAGTTCACGATCCCATCGCCTACCCTGTTGTTGTTTAATCTTATACTCTACCTCCTTGATCAAGGGTCCAAAAAAGGTGTCCCGCATTCCCGGCGACAATGGGTTAGCGGCCCATTCACGCAATGCGGGATTTGGAAATTGACTGACTGTAAAGCTCTTACCTTTAGCAGTTGGGTTATCCAGCTGTTGCACCAGACTAATCCCCGCCAAATGCTTTGGTTTGGCCAAGCCTGCAAGTTCACAAAGGGTTGGATAAAGATCAACCAGCTCAACTAATGCATTACTCCCCTTTCCTCTGTCTTTCATCTTGGGCGTCCAAAATATCAGGGGAACTCGAGTTGCGATTTCATAATTGGTTGCTTTCCCCCAAACTCCCATTTCTCCCAAGTGCCATCCGTGATCTCCCCACACGACAATTATTGTATTATCTCGGACGCCCTCTTCTTCCAACGCATCCAGCATCAAGCCGATCTGTGCATCCACATAACTTACGCAAGCATAGTATCCATGAAGCAAAGTCTTCGCCAGTTCCTCTCCAATCGGACCCGATTTTGGAATTCCATGACGGGTTCTCAATTCAAAAGATGCATGCAAGCCTGTCGCCGCTCCACCTTTGGGCTCATTTACTTGAGTTGCAGTTTTGATTTCTTCCCGATCATACAAATCCCAGTATCTTTTGGGAGCTACAAAATTGAGATGTGGTTTTGTGAAACCAAGAGCAAGAAAAAGGGGTTGGTTCGGTTTCTTTTTCAAATGATCTTGCAGGGTCGCAATAGCGAGTTGAGTGCTGAATCCATCTACAAAATAATCATCCGGAACATCCGCACTTTCATACGCCGGTCCATGAACCAAGCCTCTCGATCCCTGATTACCATATTTATTGATCATCTTTACCCGATTGCTTTCAAGAAGGTCCAAATTGGCCTGCAGACCATAGGGTTGAGGTCTTTGCGTGGAAGCCAATCTATTCCAGGCAGGTTTACGGCTCCATGAATATTGCTCATCCGTCATTCTCCCATGATAAATCTTTCCGCAATAAACTGCCTCATATCCATTTCGGATAAAGTGTTGAGGTAGGGTTACAATCTCAGGATTTACTTCCCGAAAATATGCCCTGTTCTCTATAATTCCAATTTCATCAGGACGGGAACCTGTCATAAGGCTGGCCCGGGAAGGACTACAAATTGATTGCTGGCAGTATGCCCGGTCAAATCGCCTCCCCTCTTTCGCTAACCGGTCTATGTTTGGAGACTTAACAATTTTCGAACCGTAACAACCTAATTCAGGCCTTAGATCATC
>JBMYOA010000249.1:0-2367 GCA_049598825.1 Opitutales bacterium
TGGAAATAAACAATCTCGCCGTTTTCATTCTCATAATGAGCCTGGGCAAAATCAATCCATTCCAAACGCACCCAAAAACTCAGGTAATAAGCAACCGCGATTAATAGCAGAGTAACAAACCAAGGAGCCTTATCCTGTGGGAAGGATAAGAAATTTGAAAACATTCCCCGATCCTGGATTACCGTTTGCAACCAACCGGAAGGTGAACCATCGGTATCCGTAGATGGCGTACTAGGTTTTTCGTCTTGGTGACTGGAGGGATTGTTCAAACTAACAAGAAAAGAAAGAACAGATTCTTAACGGAACTTATTCTGTAAGCCAAATAATTTCTTTCCAAGGGAACTCAGCAGGGTATTTGTCTTGGCTGACTCAAAAGCATTGCCAAGGACTGTCCTGGATCCTGCGTGCAAGCGACTTCCCAAATTCTTAACATGAAAGGCATAGTTATTATTTACCATAATACCTAGAAGTTCTCCTTTCTGTGAAAAAACAAGATCGCTCTTAGCGGGATCAAATTTTCCGGTCAAAAAGGCAAAACTAGTATGTTCCACCTTGATATAGCGGGCGTCCTTCTCATCACGAACGAAGTTAGTCTGCCCAAAACGGCCTTCCTTGGAGTCGACCACCACCGCCTCCGAAAAGAGATAAGGGTTTTTAGGAGCGGAAAAAATTTCCAGATCCGTGGTCTCGACCAATTTCTTAGGATCTAAATACAAAGGTACAATGATAATTCGCGGATCATCCATGAAGGCGATTTCTCTAATCGGAATGGGCGATTTTAATTTCTTTCCGGTAATCTCACCTTTCACCGAAACTAAAGTTCGTGGACGGGGCTGTAGACGAAAGGGACTGTCCTTGGCATGAACTAATGTGTAAGCAAAAGATCCATCCGCCAGGATTATCGAATCCATGGTAAACTTCTCTGTCTTCTCAGCACCCAAAAAGCCACCCTTATGGTTAAACTCGAGGGAAAGCTTTACTTTATTTTGCTCATACTTGGTGAAAATCTCATTGAGAGACTGTTTCTGTCTTTCGTTTAGCTTTTCAAAGCTTTCTTTCTGTACTGCCGCCGTTTCCTCGACCTCTTTTTGGATATTCTCAACTTTTGAGCCCACCCCGGATACTTCCTCACTGACCTCTGCCACGGTTGCCTTGACTCCGGATACTTCCTGACCAACCTTGGTCACATCCTCTTTCACACTACTAACTTCTTTGGTGACGGTAGTAATTCTATCCCCTACCCCGGCTAATCCCTCTCCAACAACCCGAAGATCTTTTCCGACTCCTTCCAGTCCCTGGTTTAGGTTATCAATTTTCTGATCTAGCTTAGCAGTCGATGCAACGAGAGCATCCGAGCGTTTCTTCTCGTTCATCAGTTGGGCTTTAGCTTCTTCAGCCGCTTTCTCTTCCGCTTTCGCCTTTTCCAAAGTCGCAGCTAATTCGATGCGCATGGACTGAGCTTCTTTTTCTTTTCTTTCCTTGAGGGCGGATAACTCCTCCTGTTTCTTTTTGGCGTCCTCCAAGTTTTTAGCCAATAGCTCAAGTTCTTTCTTCGAGGCTGCATTGCTTTGCAACAGTGCTTCTCTTTTCTTAGCAATCTCTTCACGCTGCCTGGTAAGTTCTGCGGCATCTTTCTGTGCCTGAGCAATGGCAGCTTCATTACCGGCAATCACTTCGTCCCGGCTGGCAATTTCCAGTTCTTTGGCTTCGAGTTCTTTTTGCCGCTGTAGGATTTGCTCTTCTAATTCTTCTTTTTGCTGAACCAGGGCATCTTTGTCGCTGCTCAGGTTTTCAAGTAAAGTTTCATTGGTGGCTTCCAACTCAGCCACGACATCGTCGTAACTTTCCCCGTCTGAAATTCTTTCAATTACTGCCTTGGAAACAACCTTTTGATCATCCTGTGCAATGGTAGCACCTTCTGGCACATCAAACCGCGCCAGGGCCAAGATGCTGAGCAACAAGAAGTCGCAAACAACCAGCAATAAACTACGATTCATGACACTACTCTTCCGCTTGCTTCACGAGCAAGTGATTACGGTAGGGTCGGACCACGAAAATCTTGAGGGCTGCGACGAATAGGATTCCAAATAGAGTCGAAGTGTAGGCACCAATCAGAGCATCCTGCTTTACATCCAGAACAAGGAGTAGAATTAAGGAGAGCACGGTACCTCCGAGCCCAATGTACAGACCCAAGTCGAATAGGTTCTCCTCGTTGTCGAGCAAGTCGAGCTTGAGTCCAGGTTTGAGCTCCTCGTTTTTCACCTGTGAAATACGAGAGAGACATATCATAAAGATAGCTACCTGAATCAGAAGAAAGACTCCTGCAATAATAGCCGTGACTACGGTTAGATTTTGATCCGCCATAGA
>JBMYOA010000250.1:0-2357 GCA_049598825.1 Opitutales bacterium
ACCTGGCAGGGTAGTGGAGTGTTCAATATGGAACAGATGGATCCGGACCCATTCATGGATATGCTCAATAAACATGGCTTGCCTTGGGAGGTACGCCAGCTTGATAGCCCCCTGAGTTTCTGATGCTTCCCACTCAAAGTGAAGGACCCGGTACCTTCGCCCAGTTTGACTTACACCGGGTGCCGAGCCCCTCCTATGTCGTGGACCAGGAAAAGATTCGTTCCAATCTTCAAATTCTTCGTGATATCGGGGACCGTTCCGGGGCTAAAATACTCATTGCCCTGAAAGCGTTTTCGATGTGGGCATTGTCTGATTTGATTCAGGAATATCTCGATGGTTGCTGTTCCTCAGGACTCTGGGAGGCAAGACTGGCCCGGGAGAAAGGTTTCGCGGAAAAAAGCAGATCCAGGATTCTGTCCACTTTTTCTCCCGCTTACCGTTCAGGGGAGATTCATGAAATCTCCAGTCTTTCGGATCATCTTATTTTTAATCACCCTGATTCCTTCGGTATAGATATAGCCAAAAATTCCGGGGTCTCCATTGGGTTACGGATCAATCCTGAGCTTTCTCTGGGGCTTGATCCCAAGTATGATCCATGTGCGGAGAATTCCAGACTGGGATACCCGCTCAGCCAGTTGTCTCAGGATGTACTGAGTGAATTTGACGGACTTCATTTCCATACCCTTTGCGAACAAAATTTTGCTCCCTTGCATCAGACCTGGCAAAGAGTGGAGGAGAAACTTGGCGATTACCTGCATCATTTTTCATGGATCAACTTAGGGGGAGGGCACCACTGTACCCGCAAGGATTATGACCGCGAAAGCCTGATCAGTTTGATTGCTGAAATAATCGATAAATACGATGTTCAAGTATTCCTGGAGCCGGGGGAGGCGGTGGCATTGGATGCGGGTATTCTGGTTGGAGAGGTGGTTGATATCATGAGTGCCGCACAACATCATGCCCTGCTTGATCTCAGTGCCACCTGTCATGCCCCGGATGTAATTGAAGCCCCTTACCGGCCGGCTCTGCTCGGTGAGGCTGATGGGGGAGAGTACACATATCATATGGGGGGATCCAGTTGTTTGACTGCGGATAGTTTCGGAGAATATCGGTTTGACGAAAAACTCCGGATTGGCGACCGCGTTGCATTCTTGGATCAGGCACATTACACCATGGTCAAGACCAATACTTTTAATGGGGTTCCTTTGCCCTCTCTTTACCTTTGGAATTCAAAAAACGATGAATTATCCCTTATCAAAAAATTTGGATATGAGGAATTTGTAAACCGCTTATCATGACGGATAAAAATACACAATTTTTAGGCTCTGAACTTCAGGGCAACGAAAACAAAGAGGAATCTTCCAGGTTTCATTTCATTCCCTGTCCGCTCGAGAAAACCGTTTCCTATTGGCCCGGAACGGCGGGTGGCCCGGACGCGATTATTCAAGCCAGTCACGAACTCGAAAGATCACCCATTTGCGAAGCTGGAATCTTTACCCAATCGCCCATTGATTGTTCAGGCGAACATCTTGCATGTCTGCACGAACTAAAAAGAAGGACGATTTCCGTTGTCAGCCAAAAGAAATTTCCGGTTACACTTGGAGGCGAACATTCCCTCACCTGGGCAACCGTGAACGGAATTTCCGAAGCCTTGGGACAAAAAGTAGGGATTATTCAGGTGGATGCTCACGCGGATCTTCGCAGAAATTACATGGGTGATCCTCACTCTCATGCCAGCGTTATGAATCTGCTGGTTTCCGACGGTCATCCACTGGCTTCGATAGGGGTGCGAGCGATCTGCCAGGAAGAAATCGAATTTCGCGAAAACAAAGGTGTGATCTTCTGGGATGGTGAGGATTTGGTCCGGTCAAATACAAACTCGGTTAAGCTTCCGGAGGATTTCCCTGAGCGAGTTTACTTGAGTTTTGATCTCGATGGATTGGACCCATCAGTCATGCCGGCTGTAGGGACACCGGTTCCGGGTGGTTTGGCTTATTATCAGGCAATCGATCTGGTATCCTCAGCCTTGGAGGGGAGAACCTGTGTCGGGATGGATATGGTTGAACTTGCCCCCGTTCCAAATGATAGGGTCTCCGCATTTACGGCCGCTTCCCTGATTTTAAAATTATTGGAGATTATCAACGAATCATCCTGACTTCCATCAGTATACTTTATCTTTTCACTTTTCCCGCTGGGTGCACTCAATTTCGGGTGGTTCGGGAAATAAAATCTTGTTGGATGAGGTTTTGCTTGTGACTCGCGGGTAGGGCAGTTGATATAGACCATATGTTGCAAGTGTCTTCCAGAGTATCGATTCCGTTGGAGGAGATTGAATTAAAGGCCATTCGTTCGCAGGG
>JBMYOA010000251.1:0-2353 GCA_049598825.1 Opitutales bacterium
CCCAATTTTCTGTTCATCATAGTGGATGATCAGTCCCCACTTGATTTGAGGATATATAATTCCCGGTCAACTCTTGATACGCCAAATATCGAACGGTTGGCAAAAGAGGGAATGGTTTTTGATCGTGCCTTTCATATGGGTGCGTGGGTGGGTGGAGTTTGTACGCCTTCTCGCCATATGGTGATGTCCGGGCGGACAGTGTGGCATATTCCTGATAAACCCGGTCGGGTAATGAATCCCCATGTGAACGATCCAAAGAGGGTGCCTCCCGATTTGGCCCAATATAGTTTACCGGCGGTTTTCAATGCTGCGGGATACGATACCATGCGTACCTGTAAGAATGGGAACAGTTTTGAGGCTGCCAATAAACTTTTCACCGTTCGACACGATGGTACCCGGCGTGGGGGTACAGATGACAAGGGAAGTCACTGGCATGGGGAACAGGTCATGAATTACCTTAAGGAAAGGGAGCAATCCAAGGATACGGATCCGTTTCTAATCTATTACGGATTTAGTCATCCGCATGATATTCGAGATGGTAAACCGGAATTACTTAAGAAATATGGTGCCACCAATCATACGGACCGTAATCGTCTTCCCTCGGCACACCCGAAGCAGCCAAGTCTTCCAGTTAATTGGCTCCCCGCTCATCCATTTGACCATGGGCATACATCCGTTCGGGATGAGGTGGCGGTGAAGGGGGTTTGGCAAAACCGGGATGAAGTGACCATTCGTAATGAAATGGGCCGTGAATATGCCTGTAGTGAAAATATTGATATTCAGGTAGGGAGAGTGCTGGATAAACTCGAGGAGATGGGAGAGTTGAAGAATACCTACATCATTTACACAGCGGATCATGGAATGGCTATTGGTCGGCATGGTTTACAGGGAAAGCAAAACCTATACGATCACACCTGGCGGGTACCCTTCATTGTAAAGGGACCTGGGATCAAGTCGGGAAGTCGGGTGCCCGGTAATATTTATCTTTTGGACGTGCTTGCCAGCCTTTGTGATCTGGCGAATATTAAAGTACCTGCCACATCCGAAGGCTTAAGTTTTATGCCTATACTGATGGGTAAGGAAGATCAGGTCAGAGATACCGTTTACGGGGTTTATTGTGGAGGGGGGCGTCCGGGGATGCGCAGCGTTCAAAAGGGAGATTGGAAGTTGATCAAGTACGAGACTTCCAAAACCGGAGAGAAGCATACACAGCTTTTTAATCTGAAGGAGAATCCCCTGGAATTTATTAAGGAACATCATAATCCCGATGTGATTGCATCAATTGGAGTAAAGCCGAAGAAGCATCAGATCAATTTAGCGGATTCCCCGAAGCATTCCTCAAAATTAAAAGAGATGGAAGCCTTGTTATTGAAACAAATGAGGGAGCATGATGATCCTTATCGTTTTTGGAATCAGCCCAGTGATGGTTTGGCTGAACCAGTACTGAATGAAAAAATCGCTAAACCTGCTAAAAAAAAGAAGAAGTAGAAACTTCTTCCATAATTCCTGAAATCCCAAAACTTTCCATCTAATCCATTAAAATGAAAAAATTATCACTCATTACTCTATCTTTCTCGCTCTCCTGCTTTTTCCATTTAGTGACTCTGGCAAATGATAATCCATTGAAAGTCTTCATTCTCTGTGGTCAGTCCAATATGGAAGGGCATGCCAAAATAAGCACATTTGAGGCGATGAAATTAGATCCTGTGACCAAGCCCATCTACAAGGAAATGGTTGATGCATCCGGAAATCCAGTAACCTGTGATCATGTCTGGATTTCTTATTTCACAGGTGGGCGAGACAACATGGGGGAAGGATACGGCAAACTTACTGCCGGCTATGGTTCCCGAAGAGTCCCATCTGAAATGGGGGAAAAAATCGGGCCTGAATTTACCTTTGGAATCTATGCCCAGAAAGCATTGAAAGAGCCGATATTGATTATCAAAACCGCATGGGGAGGAAAATCGATTCATACTGATTTTCGCCCTCCTTCAGCCGGTCCCTATGTCTTCAATGAAAATGAACTGGAAAACTTCAAACGCCGGGGAAAGGACATTAAAGAAGTAAAGGCTGAAAAAACTGAACAAACGGGAAGGTTTTATGGTCTGATGATGGACCATGTGAAGAAGGTGCTTGCTGATATCAAACGGGTTTATCCTCAATACAACGAAAAGAAAGGATATGAGCTTGCTGGATTTGCCTGGTTTCAGGGGTGGAATGATATGGTGGCGAGTGGAACATATCCGAACCGGGATAAGCCGGGTGGATATGATGCCTACACTGATTGCTTGGCTCATTTCATAAGGGATGTCAGAAAGGATCTCAACGCACCGAAGATGAAGTTTGTAATCGG
>JBMYOA010000252.1:0-2339 GCA_049598825.1 Opitutales bacterium
GTGTCCTCCCATGTACTCACGGAACTCGAGGATTTATGTGACGAAATTGGCATTATGCGAAATGGAAAAATGGTCGTATCTGGTTCTTTGGAAGAAATCACCCAAAGTAAACACACCCAAAGAACCCTTGAGATCGAACTCCTTAAATCATTTCCCGAACTCCCGCAATGGGTTGAACAGCACGCAACTCTTTCAGGACTGAAAGAAACCAATGAATCGAAAACCCATTTTCAAATCATTCATTCTGGAAGTCGTGAGGAAGTTCCCGAAATTCTCTCACAAATGATTGGACTCGGAGTGGAAGTCACCTCCTTCACCACTCGTAAATCAAAAGTGGAAGATCTATTTTTGGAGATCGAGTCAGGATCCTCTTCATTTGATCAAGATTCATGAATCCACTCATACTCAAAGGAATCCGGGAGAACCTGCGCCTCAAACATTTGGTCGCCGCCGGTCTGTTTTCCCTGATCGTATGCTCAACCCTTTACCTGACTGCTTACCTTAATGGATCTGAGGGTCGCTGGGTCCAGGACCCTGTAACTAAAGAATGGGGGAAAGGAGAAAGCTCACCCGTAAATGGAGCCCGCAACGCCTTTACTTTCCTTCTCGCCCTCCAGGGATTTTACTTAATGTTTTTGGGAACCGGTCGGGTAGCTTCCATCACTGCCGAAGAAAGAGAATCCGGTCTGCTCGACTACCAGCGAATGACTCCCATGAATCCACTTTCTAAAATTGCTGGCTATATTTTTGGAATCCCCGCCCGCGAATACTACATGTTTTTCTTCACTCTCCCTTTCCTTGGGCACGCCATCCTCGTGGGAAAACTGCCACTGGCAAACATCATTCAATTGTATTCCGTTTTCTTTTGTTCCGTCATCCTCTACCACCTCACTGCCCATGCAGTGGGTTTGGTCGTGCCCAAACCTCGGGCTGCCTCCTGGGTTTCCCGCATAGTCGTCCTGGGACTGTATGTAGTACTGCCTGGACTTGGGCAGGCGGGAATCTCCTTTCTTTCTTTTCTCACCATTCTACCGACCTACTTTGGGAAAATACTCCCAATTTTACAGAGAGAAGGAATCGAACAAATATCCCGTATGGATTATAAATCCAATTTCGTGGAATTTTGGCAGGATGTACCCTTCTTTGATCTGACAATTTCTCCTACAACTTTTACTTTCCTGATGCAGGGACTGCTCATTTTAACCCTCTTGGTCACGGGTTACCGAAAGTGGAAAAATCAGTCTCTTCCTGCACTATCAAAAGCATCTGCGTTTGTTATATTCTTCATTTTTCAATTTCTTCTTCTTGGGTGTTTATGGACATTTTTTGATAAGGGTGAGGCAAGCGGGTTGATCGGTCAGGAATTTTCAGCCAATTCTTTCAAAGGAAGTGAGGATAACATGATCGAGGGTCTCATTTTAGTGATTTCCATTTTCTTCTCTCTTTCCCTGTTGTTTATTCTTTGCCTGGTGAATATTTGCTGCCCGAACCGTCATCTATATCTCAAAGGAATCCAAAGGGTCGCGAAGTTTAATCTGCCTCGAATTCCCCGAACGGCGGATGAGAGCAGCGGATTGGGGATCGTACTGATCCTTGGCTTGATCACTCTGTTTACTTATTCCGCATTGATCAACCTGGCTTTGAATTCTGATTTCTGGGTGCTCGGTTCTTCTTTTCTCTCTCTATGCATCATTCCCGCTGCCATCCTATTCCTCACCATTTGCTATTTGCAGGCAAGTCGCGAACAATGGTTCAATCTTGGTTTCTGGGGGTTCATTGGGTTGTTATGGATCACTCCCTTATTGGCGAGCCTCGTACTTGGAGTCGGTTGGGGTGAGGAAAATATGAGCGTGATTTTGAAGCTTTTGGCGATCAATCCACTTTCGATCATTCCACTGCATTGGATATCTGAAAATTCAGAAATGATTGGACTCCCCCAAAACTTATCTCAGGATTTCAACTCGGCTATTTGGTTTGGATTGTTGATCGCCGGTCTGTTTGCGATTATCCTACAGGTACGACTTTTTTATCTCAGAAAAAAATAGCTCACGCTGGCATGATCAAAATTTTACGAATACTTGGAAATATCGAAGGGGTTTCCTACCTCCTCCTTCTCTTCATCGCTATGCCTCTAAAATATGCCTATGACATGCCTTCGGCAGTCAAGATCACCGGCATGGCCCATGGCGTTCTCTTTGTTGCCTACTGTTTACTTTTGGCAGTTTGTATGAAGAAATTCGCCTGGACTCTAAAATTTGGAGTTTACCTATTTATCGCCACCCTCATTCCATTCGGCACTTTCGTGACCGACCGAAAAATTAAACTCCTTCCGGAAGCTA
>JBMYOA010000253.1:0-2321 GCA_049598825.1 Opitutales bacterium
GATCCTCGGGCAAAAGAAATTTGATCCTTTGAAAATGATTGGAAAGGGCCTTTCTAATTTTACGAAAAAATGTGGCGTCGGATGATTCTGCAATCTCTGGATCCCATTCGATTTCCCAGCCTTCCAGATAGCCGATAACGGGTTTGTAAAAATGTTTATTTCCCTGTTTTTTTTCTCCCAGGAGAGAGAGACTTAAAATAAAGAGATTAAGAAATAAAAAGGATTTCCAAATGTAGATCATGATTCCTCAACCTGAGAAATCGGAAAAGTGCTGGCAAGCACAACTTGATCATCGATTTCAATAAGAATTGAGTAGTTCCCGGGTTCTTCAAATTTTAAACGGTGGATATCGTTAATCAGATTGATCCGGTGCTGAGGGCCGGGTGATTCAAATTCCCGTTTGATAATAGTTCTGGGTTCCTCATCGGACATCGGGATGCCAATCGAAATCTTCAAATGATGTTTTCCCACTGTAAGG
The DNA here is from genome assembly GCA_049598825.1 of Opitutales bacterium. Lineage (GTDB taxonomy): Bacteria > Verrucomicrobiota > Verrucomicrobiia > Opitutales > Seribacteraceae > Seribacter. The sequence goes on from JBMYOA010000253.1 coordinate 479, forward strand.
TCGGAAAACGAAAGAAACCAAATCATCCTCGGATGTACCACAGGGAATTCCTTTGCCCGTAAATTAGAGAAGATTCCCAGTAGAGTGTGCTTTCCGGTTGCTGGGTCGACATAGACGGAGTCACAGGTAATCCACGCAAGAACTTGAGGCTTGGTTGACATAGTAGGAAAAAGAGAGGGTTTAGATTACTTCAGTCCACTGCGGACGAGAAGTGGTTCAACCTCAGGGTCACGACCCATAAAGTCGCGGTAAAGCTGATCGGGGGGAACAGAGTTTCCCTGACTTAGAATTTTTTCGCGGAAATCTATGCCAGTTTGTTCATTCATGATCCCTTCTTTTTGAAACCGGGTGAACGCGTCGGCATCGAGAACTTCTGCCCATTTGTAAGAATAATAAGCAGCTGCGTATCCCACCGGACTGCTGAATAAATGACTGAAGCGGAGGGCAATGGTGCGGGGAGTGGTTTTGCGTTTTGGTAAGTATTCGCGGAGTGTTTCCTGGAGCGATGATTCGAGCGAGTCAAATTCCTGCTTGGCCAAAACCCGGTGGATATGGAGGTCTAACTTGGCGAATGCAAGTTGTCGCATCATCGTATTGCCTGCCATGAAGTTGCGGGCCCGGAGCATTTTCTGAAAAAGTTCTTCCGGGATGGGTTCATTGGTTTCGTGATGCCTCGCAAACAGATCAAGGCTTTCTCTCTCCCAGCACCAGTTCTCCATGATTTGTGAGGGCAGTTCCACAAAGTCCCAAGGCACATTAACTCCATTGAGACTGCGGTGAGGAACATTTCCACAGAGGTGATGGAGCAGGTGTCCAAACTCATGAAAAACAGTTTCCACTTCATAGTGGGTGAGGAGGGCAGGCTTGGTGGGGGTGGGAGCCGTTAGGTTTCCACAAATGAGCCCAAGGTGCGGCTCACGGTCTTCATTCTCAGTTGGCTCCCCCGTTTTGAAATAATTCATCCACGCACCCGCTCTCTTGCTGGACCGAGGGTGCCAGTCAGCATAAAAGGAGCCCAGGTGCTTACCACTTTGACTGTCAATCAGGTCGTAAAAGCGGACTTCCTCATGCCATACAGATTGAGGAGACGCATCCGTACTTAATCCATTATCAATCGTCTTCCCTTGATATTGGGTTGGTTGCTCCTTGATAGTAAGACCAAAAATACGGGTGGCCAATTCAAACATCCCCGAAAGAACCGATTGTATTGGGAAATAAGGCCGCAGATCCTCATCATCGAAATCGTATCTTTCTTTTTTTAGCTTTTCGGACCAGAAGCCAACTTCCCAGGGTTGCAGACCATCCACGGGCTTCCCGGTTTTTTCGGCTTTGAATTCTTCGAGTTCCTGATTTTCCTGCTGGAAGAAAGGTATCGTCTTATCCCTGAGTTCGGAGACAAACTGATCTGCTTTCTCTCCATTTTTGGCCATTCTTCGTGCAAGCACGGCATCGGCAAAGTTATCTTTCCCTAGGATTTCGGCTTTTTCCTGTCTTAATTTGAGGATTTGCCGGATTAGGGGTTCATTTTCGTATGGAGCTTTTACGCAAAGATTGTCGCTGGCCGACCATACTTCCTGACGGATTCCGTCATCTTCCAGATATTGCAGGACCGGCAGCATGGAAGGGGTATGCAGGGTGAAAACCCACGCATTTTTGCCCTCTTCTTCCCCTAGTTTTTCGATGGCAGATTGTCTGGCTGCTTCTCGGGCAGTCTCAGGTAGACCTTTCAATTTATCTTCTTCTCGAATGATTAGTTTCCATTCATTGGTGGCGTCCAACACTTGTTCCGAAAATTTCTGGGTCACTTGGGCGAGCTGCTGGGAGATCTCTTCAAGTCGTTGTC
>JBMYOA010000254.1:0-2319 GCA_049598825.1 Opitutales bacterium
AATCCGGAGAGATAGATGATCTATCTTGCGGTTGTTTCAATCATCTGGGCTTTTTCCTTTGGTCTGATTGGAAGTTCCTTGGCAGGGTTGGATTCTTTTTTGGTGGCAACCTTGCGGTTGGGGATAGCATCTGTTATTTTTCTTTTCTTTCTTAGAATAAGGACAATCGGTGCGATAGACCGGATGAGATTGGTGCTGATCGGGGCTATTCAGTTTGGAGTCATGTACGGGTGTTATATGAAAGCTTTTCAATATATACCCTCCCATATCGTGGCTATTTTTTCCATTACAACGCCCATTTACGTAGTCCTGATACACAATTTCAGACAGAAAAGCTTTTCGAAAAAATTTCTATTGGTGGCTCTACTCTCGGTTGTCGGCGCTGGGATCATCAAGGCACAAAGCGTTCCTTCGGGAGATATTTGGATGGGTTTTTCTCTTATGCAGGTAGCCGGGGTGTCGTTTGCCTTTGGTCAAGTGGCATATCGTGACTGGAAAAAAGAAAATCCGGAGGTCGTGGATCATTCGGTTTTTGCCCTTCTCTCCTTGGGAGGATTTGTGAGTGTTGGTTGTTTTAGTTTTTTACTTACTGATTTCTCAAATCTCAATATCAGCCTTGAGCAATGGCAATCGGTGGTTTACCTGGGCATCGTGGCATCCGGTCTGGGCTTTTTTCTTTGGAATAAAGGAGCTACAAAAGTAAACCCGGGCACCTTGGCTGCTTTCAATAATGCAGTCGTACCTCTGGCTATTCTATGTTCCTTATTTGTTTTTGGAGAGATTGAATCCTTGGGCACTGGGGACTTATTGAGATTGATTCTGGGCGGCAGCTTAATTTTAGGTGCCGTAGTGATGTCTAAACCTCTGACTCAGTCCGTAGATTGATTAAGCTGGGGTATCGCTTGATTTAGAAGATTATCCACATCAACAAAATTGGGAATGTTGTAGCTGATGCAGTGAAGTTGGCCGTGAAGAAGCACCAGTTTGTCGCAATTGATACGAATTACATTCCAGTCTGAAGGAAGAACTGAACGGTAAATGGCTTCAGCTTTGTTTTCAATAGCTGGATCTACATCACTGAAAGAAGGCATCAGAAGTAGTTTATTAGCAATGATCACATTGGTATAGGATCTCCAATCTGTGCCCCACTTGGGAGGCATGGGTATCCTTTTTACCCTCATTGGACCGACAGTCGTATTGAGGGATGCGAGCATGTTTGCTGTTTCATCGAGGTTCCTGCTGCTATCAGGGTCAATCCCTGGTGAAACTTGCCCGACAATCGCTATATTTTTTGCCAGCAGGGTAACAAACATATCAATGTGTCCGTTGGGTTCATCAATTAAGGGGGCAAATGAATACACGCTATGAGCTCCCATGTAGTCGTTAAACATGCCCATTAATTGGTCTGCCTGGAAGTTTCCTTGCTGTTCATTTACGGCAATAGTCTTGCCGCTGGTGAGGATCATGCCATCTCCATTGCTCAGCAGATTACCCCCTTCTAGCATGAGAGGAATTGAGCGTACGGGCAAATCGAGCATGTGTGCCAGTTCCATACTGAAGTAGTCGTCCTGTTTTCTTCTTTCCCGCTCGGTACGGGTCTGATACTTGGCATCAATGAGGAGAGCACGATCTTGGTCGTAGCGGAGAACAAAGGGTGCGTAGTCCCGGATCCAAATTGAATTCGATGGCATGGCTATAAACCTCATTGCTTCCGGAGGCAGTCCATGCTGCTTCATAATGTTTGCTCCCTCAAGGGCTTGTGCTTCAGTGGGAACTACTCCAATTAGAGGTACTCTTCCGCCTATGGCTTTCGCGATATCGACATAAAGTTTAGACATCTTGTTGAGGTTGTTTTGACAACCTAACAGGATGGCCGCTTGTTTACGGAATTCAGCGGCGGGGAAGAAATCCTCAGGTTCAGAGTAGGATGAAGTGGTGCTTCTTTTAAAGAGGTTATTCTCTTTTTTTATGGATGGAGTCGGCTTTGCAGAAAATTTGTAGTTATTTTCAACATCAGCGGGGAGATATTTGGTGCCAAAATAAATGCCTGAAATAAATATCAAGACTGCGGCAAATGAATAAACCACCTTTTCGAGGCCAAAACTTTTATTCGCAATCGCTTTTGGCTCACTTGCCTGAGAGTGCGAACCTAGATCTCTCAGATTATTGTGATGAGTCGTTGACGAATTTTCGCTATCTTGAGATTTTTTTCGGGAAGAGGAATTCTTTTTCATTACTTTTCTGTAACGACAAACTTTTCCTGAAAGTTTTCGAATTTGCCTATTGGCAAATGAGGTGCGTTTAACGAAAGCGTATTAA
>JBMYOA010000255.1:0-2303 GCA_049598825.1 Opitutales bacterium
AGGGTGGAAGGGAAGGAATTGGTCGTTTATGAAAAACAATTCATTACCGGTAAGGAAACCAGACATCCTTTTGACCCTGAAGGAGCCATGAGCTGGGGGCTTCGTAAAAAGGTTCTTGAAAAAGGATTTCAGGAAGCCGGTAAAACTTATGAGCTTAAAGTCTATTCTCCTGATCTTGGGATGAAGGCTCCGGTAAAAGCGAATATCAATTGCCTGGGAAAAAAAATGATTCAAGTGGGGCCAGAAAAGATACTGGGCTATGAAGTGGACATGGAGTTGCAAAGCACATTTGGATCGTTGAAGACAAAATCCTGGTTTGATAAGGACTGCGTGGCACTGCGGACAGATATGAATATGGGTGGCATGAATATTTCCATGATTCAGGTACCCAAAAAGAAAGCCAAGAAGATGGATGCAGAGGTTCAGGAATTATTGTTGAGCTCAGTTGTATCCCTGAATGCAGCTGTTCCGAAAGGAGATAAAAATATTTTCATCATGGAAACCGTAAAGGGAGAATGGTCAGCCACCTTGTTTGAAGGAACCGGCCAGAAAGTGGAGAAGATAGATGATAAAACGGTGCGGGTAATTGTGGACCAGTCTCCCACAAAGAAAAAAGCTGTGGAGGAAATTGACAGGAAGTCTTTTCTTTCAGCCAGTGTTTATCTCGACACCGATGATTTGCTCATTCAAAAGCTCGCTAAGAAAGGAAAGGGAAAAGCAAAGACACCCAAAGAAATTGCCAAGAAACTGACCAAATTTGTTTTTCGCTATATGACCAACAAGAATTACGGAGTTGGGTTCGCCACCGCCAGTGAAGTCGCAAGGAATAAAGAGGGTGACTGTACGGAGCATTCTATGTTGCTTGCGGCATTGGGCCGTGCCTTGGGTATCCCCACCCGCGTTGCAACCGGTTTAGTTTATGCTGATGAATTTGAGGGTGAAAAGGATGTGTTAGTTTACCACATGTGGAACCAGTTTTATCTGGATGATGAATGGGTGAATCTTGACGCTGCCCTTGGTCTGGTAAAATGTCCAGCCGACCGCATTACCTTTACGGTCGACTCTATGCAGGAAGATACCATGGATTCGGTGATCCCGGTAATGGAGCTAATTAATAATTTGAAAGTTAGGGTACAAATACCTGAGTAATTATTCCTCTCTTTTTAATTTAATCGAAGAGTCAAGGGATGCCTTGACCATTTTGGGTAAGGATTAGAAAATTGCTTGATGATAAGAATCCTCATTTCTTTCTTCTTCTGTTTTATCTCATGCATAGCGGCAAAGAAACCAAACATTCTTTTTGCTTTTGCCGATGACTGGGGGCAGCAGGCTGGAATTTATGCAGATGTTTTGGGCAAGGGAGGAATCAATGACCTCGCGAAGACACCTAATTTTGACAAGTTGGCAAAAAGGGGTGTGCTCTTTAAAAATGCTTTTGTCAATGCACCCTCCTGTACCCCGTGCAGAAGTTCTCTACTTTCGGGAAGAAACTTTTGGGAGACGGGTAGGGGAGCAATCCTGATTGGCGCGGAATGGGATGAGAAAATTCCCACCTGGCCGTTATTACTCCAGAAATCTGGTTATCATTTGGGCTATACCTACAAGGTGTGGTCTCCCGGGAATCCGCGCGATGCGGGTATTGGAGGAAATGCCAATGCCTTCCGTTCCGCAGGTGGCAAATTTAATGGATTTTCCCAGTATGTATCTAGCAGGTCCGGAAGAATTGCGACTGTGGAAAAGATAGATAAAGCCCAAGCGATTGAGAAGACAAAGAAAGAACTTTACCGGGAAGCCCGAGGAAATTTCAGCGGTTTTTTGGATCAGAAAAAGGATGATCAACCCTTTGTCTATTGGTTTGGCCCCACTAATGTTCACCGTAAATGGATCAAGGGTTCGGGTAAGGAGTTGTGGGGAATTGATCCTGATAAGCTCAAGGGGAAGATGCCAGCCTTTTTACCGGATGTTCATGAGGTCCGTGAGGACTTGGCTGATTACCTGGGAGAAATTGCCGCTTTTGATGCGGGTCTGGGGGTTTTGATCGATGAATTGAAAAAGCGGGGAGAATATGAAAATACTCTGATTGTGGTAAGTGGAGATCATGGTCCTCCAGGTTTTCCATACGGGAAGTGTAATTTATATGATTTTGGTACCAGGGTTTGTTTGGCAATAGCCGGTCCAGGCGTGAAGGGCGGCCGGGTGGTGGATGATTTTACCTGCTTACCCGACTTGGCTCCGACATTTTTGGATGCCGGTAAAATTGAAGTGCCAAAGGTCATGTCCGCGAAAAGTTTATGGCCCGTTTT
>JBMYOA010000256.1:0-2294 GCA_049598825.1 Opitutales bacterium
TCCTCATTGGCGTAGGCGAGCAGATTCGCAAGCGCAAAATCAAATCCGGCCACGGAAACTTGTCCACGTGGGGATTGGAGAAGGCTCGGTTCCAAGACAAGAATTGACAGCAAACCCCATACAATAGAAACGGACAGGCGCCTGCTCCACCGAAGAAAGAAGTGGCTATTAGCACGTAAATAACTCGGTCTGGGCAACACATTGGAAAGGAAGAGAAGCAGAAAGAAAAAGCTCGTCACAATCAACGCAATCTTGCAGAAAATCGCCAGATCACGATAGCCATGAGAGAGATAAGTCAAAAGAAACCCGCCAATTACCGGAAAAACCGGAGAAACGGCACTCTCTAAAATTCCATCCTCGTGGATTGGCTTATTTTGATTTAGCAGGTGTTGCAATGCCCCTTGTCCGTAAAACATGGCCGTGCGTAAATCATTCAATGCGGCAACCGCTGCCTCTTGATCCCCATCTTTTTCATAGACAGGATAAGATTCAATAAAGCGGTGAACCCCGGATGGATCTCCGCTAAGAAGAGTGGCTGCGTAGATGATTTTTAATTCACTCTCAAAATCCTTACGAATGATCTCTCCCTCCTGTTCGAGCTTGGAAAGTTCTTTGCGGGCTTCCACTCGCTCGGCAAGAGGCAGGAAATTTATTTCTCTCTGGAATTGTTTGATCTCTCCAATGGAAACAGAAACGGGCCGATTCCTCATCCGCACCATCGCGGCCAAATCAAACACCCCCTGCAAGTCCGGGCAACTTTTGGTGAGCTCTGCCATCTGCATGAGATTCATTTTCCGGGCAAGTTGATGAGCAGCCCAGAAGAAGGCACGAATTTTCTCTTTTGCCTCTAAGTTGCCAAGTAATGTCTGCTGGGCCAGTTTTCCTATTTCAAAACTCGCCTCGTCCGAATAATAACCGTTTTCCATCGACATGGCCGTGCCCACCATCATCGGAACCAAAATTGGGAAAGGTAACCAGCGCCCATGACTCTCCAGTTTTCCTTCCTGGTTCATAATTCCTCCGATAATTACAGCATATGCACCGGTGTCGGTACGCCCGACTTTCAGCAATCCCAATCTTTCAGATAAATCTTTGAAATCAGCCGGAGGCATCGTTTGGTTGCCGTCCAATTTTTTAACATCTGCACTGGTCTTATTTTTTGTGACTGAAAACCATGTCGCACCCTTTTGATATTTGGAAAGTGCCGCCCGGGCATTAGCCATACATTCATCACGAATTTCGGCTTCGGTTTTATTGGAATCCATTTCCTGGCTGTTTTGCAAACCGACTGATAAAATGATTTGACGGTCAGGAAAGTAGGGAAACCCTTCCAACTTGGCCATTTTGACACCCGGGAACGCGGACACAAGAGGTTCAGCTAGCAAGCGGTTCCAAAAATTTCCGGGACGGCCTTCCTGAGGGATCGCCTGAAGCAATGCCCGTACATTGGTATTGGAACTTTCTTCCGACAAACGCTTTTGCAAGTCTCCCTGCACCGTGGCCCGATTGTAAACAAAGAAAGCCTCATATCTTTTGCGTTGTTTATTGAATTGATCCAGGCCGCCGAAATAACTTTCGAAAGCAAGCAGATCAAAAATACTACCCCCACCTGAAATTTCGAGCTTGGGAGTCATTTTCTCGCTGATAGTCTTCGCGTATTCCTGTCTTTTATCCACCGAAGTGAGTGGCAGGAGCATTTCCGCCGGCCCTAGGTTATTTTGGCGCAATTGGCGCACCATTTCCTCATCCAATGTTTTTGTGTCTTCGCCGACATCTTCGAGTGAGGTTTCTGAGACTGCTGAGAAAAAAACCGGGGAACCAAATCCGAGGATTCCAAGCACGATAAATAAAGGCAGGGAAATAGCACTCCCCAACCTCCTTTGATTATCTGATTCTAGCTTTGCCAAAACAGGGATGAATATTCGTCAACTTACCTCTAAGAGGCAATTGCAATTTGTTCACAAGATGCCATATTCAAAAGCGAGGCATATTTCTTGCCACAATTTTACAATTCAAGCAAACAGACTAAAATTTTTCACCCATGACCCTGCGCATTACCCAATACGGAGAAAATGTTCTTCATCAAAAAGGAAAAGCTGTGGAATCCTTCGATACGGAACTTTCCCAACTATCCACAGATATGCTTGAAGCCATGCATCAGGTGCAAGGAATAGGCCTGGCAGCCCAGCAAGTCGGGAAAGCCATCCGTTTCTGCGTGGTCGATGTGCCAGACCATCCTGATTATCCCATGGCCTGCATTCTTGACGGTAAACCTTTATCGCCCTCTCTCCTCA
>JBMYOA010000257.1:0-2286 GCA_049598825.1 Opitutales bacterium
AGTTGTAACAGGGGCGGGAAGGGGAATCGGAAAAAGTATTGCCGAGGCTTTGGCTCGCGATGGCATTGAAGTCTATTGTGTCAGCAAAACAGAATCATCCTGTGGTGCGGCTGCAGAGGAAATTCGTGCGAATGGTGGAGTGGCTCATGCCTTACCCATCGATGTTTCTTCAGGGGAAGAGATTAGAACTGCCTGTGATAAGCTTTTGGAGGAAAAGGGTTGTATTGATATTCTAGTTAATAATGCGGGGATTACTCGCGACAACTTACTTTTCCGGATGGAAGAGGATGATTGGAATGCCGTCCTCACCACCAACCTAACCAGCTGTTTCCATTGGATTAAGGCGTTAGGCCGTCCCATGACCCGTAAAAGATGGGGTCGGATTGTTAATGTGTCATCTGTAGTCGGACTTACCGGAAATGCAGGGCAGGCAAACTACGCCGCAGCCAAAGCTGGGATGATCGGACTTACCAAGAGCCTGGCCCGTGAATTCTCCGCCCGTTCCGTTACGGTTAATGCAATTGCACCCGGGTTTATCGATACAGATATGACCTCCGGTCTGGACGACCGAGTGAAAGAAGTCGCCCTTGGTACCATTCCCCTTAAAAGATTCGGTAAAGTTGAAGATATTGCCGAAATGACCTCTTTTTTATGTTCAGAAAAAGCATCCTATGTCACCGGACAAGTTTTTACGGTTGACGGAGGCATGGTCATGTGAACATGAAGAAAACATAAATTAACCAATATTATATACTATGTCTGAAAACAACGCCGATCGCGTAAAGAAAATTATTGTTAGTCAACTCAATGTCAGTGAAGAGCAGGTAACTCCTGAAGCCAGTTTCATCGATGATTTAGGTGCGGACTCCTTGGACCAAGTTGAACTAGTCATGGCCCTTGAAGAAGAATTCGACACGGAGATCCCCGAAGAAGAAGCAGAAAAGCTTCAAACGGTTGGTTCCGTAATCAAATATGTTGAAACCAATCTTTCTTCTTAGAACAATTTAAACTCGGCGAGTGGATGGGAATGCACTCACTGAAGGTAATTTCCAAGTAGATATGAACCAAGTTGTCGTAACAGGAATGGGTGTGCTGACTTCGGTGGGAACCGGAGTCGAAAACTATTGGGATGGCTTACTGTCTGGCAAATCCGGAATCACTGCAGTAACTCGCTTTGATTCCTCAGATATAGCCAGTAAAGTTGCATCCGAAATCAATGATTTTAATCCTGAGGATTATATGGATCCCAAGGAAGCCAGACGAAATGACCGTTATGCACAGCTTGCTTTGGCCGCTGCTCATCATGCCCTTAAAGATTCAGGATTAACCAGGGATGATTTAGTCCCGGATCGCACCGGAGTGATCGTTGGCTCAGGCATAGGTGGGATGGAGACAATCGAGAAGCAGATGACCACCCTCATTCAGCGGGGACCCCGACGCGTGTCACCCTTTATGATTCCCTCCCTTATTGCCAATATTGCAGGAGGCATCATCGCGATTGATCTTGGGGCGAACGGGCCAAATTACTCCCCTGTGAGTGCCTGTGCATCCGGCTCTCATGCGATAGGGGAAGCTTTTGAAATGATCCGTCGCGGAGCAGCGGATATGATCTTTGCAGGAGGTAGCGAGGCCGCCGTTACCCGTATTGGATTTGCCGGCTTTTCCTCGATGAAAGCAATGAGCACGAATTTTAACGACGATCCCAGTCGGGCATCCCGCCCATTTGACCGTAATCGTGATGGGTTCGTCATGGGAGAAGGTGCCGGAGTGCTGGTATTGGAAACTTTGGAAAGTGCACAGAAGAGAGGAGCCAAGATTTACGCTGAAATCATCGGATATTCAGCCACTTGTGACGCCTACCATGTGACCACTCCAGATGGTGAGAGTAAAGCCCTCACTCAATGCATGAATCTTGCTATCGGACAGGCACAAATTGACAAAAATTCTGTCAATTATGTGAATGCTCACGGGACATCCACTCCATACAACGATAAATCAGAGACGACCGCTCTGAAAAATGTCTTTGGTGATCATGCCAAGAATGGATTGATGGTCAGCTCCACAAAATCCATGACCGGACATCTTCTTGGTGCTGCCGGAGCGATTGAGGCAGCCGCAGTTTGTAAAGCCATTGAAACCAAGGCAGTACCGCCAACGATCAATTACGAAGAGCCCGACCCTGATTGTGACTTAGATTATGTACCCAATGAATCACGGGAAGCAGAAGTACAGGTAGCGATGAGTAATAATTCAGGCTTCGGCGGGCACAACGCATCTTTAGTTTTT
>JBMYOA010000258.1:0-2285 GCA_049598825.1 Opitutales bacterium
TACCATTTCCCAGATCCTATTTTTTTGAAGGTGAGACTATTATGACTTCTCTCACTCTTTTCATCTGGGACCGATTGCCCGTCAATCGAATTGAAAATGCACCAACAAAAATTGGTGAATCTTTTTCAAGTAATAATCTGGGCAAGTGGACAGAAGAAAAAAGAAATGTATCAAGAAATGGCAAGATTTACTCCACCTTTACCTGGCCCGTGGCCCTAACTGCAGCTATGGCGGGCACCAAGGAAATCAGTTTTACCGTTAATCTGAGGGTAAGGGTAAACTCGAGAAAAAATTCACCCTTTTCTAGTCCTTTCTTCAATGACCCTTTCTTTGGATTTGGACGAGAAGAATCCTTGACCGTGGAACTTCCGACAAAATCAATAGAAATCAAACCCCTGCCATCGACCAACAGGCCCAGCGATTATTCCGGTGCGATCGGAAGTTTTCGTGCCCAATATTCTGTGGATGCCAATCAAGTCGAAGTGGGAGATCCAGTACGTCTAAATTTTAGCATCGAAGGGAAAGGGAATTTTGCTGCCATCCCTGCTCCTATCCTCGAATCTAACGAAGAATTTAAAATTGGACCTCCTGCCTTTTTATTTGAAGGAAATGAAGAAATTAAATCCGAAGGCAGACAGAACTTCGAATTTATCCTGACTCCACAAAAAGCTGGAAATTTAAAAATAACTCCACTCAACTTTTCCTATTTCGATCCCATACAGGAGAAGTATTCAACCATTATTGGAAACGAAATTGATCTATTGGTAAAACCAGGAGAAAAGTGGATTGAACCTCCAAACCAAAACGAATCGCAGAATTCTATGCCCTCGACTATTGCTATGTCGACTAATGATTTATTTCAAACAGCGAGCGATCCCGGAATATGGCACTCAAGCCTTCAGCCCAAGTCTATCGAAAGCAATTACTGGTTTTGGACCTTTCAAATATTGCCCCTATCAGGAACGCTGGCATTTGGATTCCTGGGTTGGAAGAGAAGGAATAAATTCAATGAAGACTTTCGTATCAAAAAAGCCAATTTAAGCCGAAAATTGAATGAAAGTGCCGACCATCGTGATCCAACAGGCTTCTTCAGAGCGTTTAAAGATCTCACGAGAATGCAGATAAGCAAAAAAGACAAAAGCCGAAATACATTCGCATTTTCAAGTGATGAACTGATCACATTCATTAAAGAACAAAAGTTCGACAAAAGTTTGATTATTGAAATCGAAGAAATGCTCAGACTAGGCGATGGCTTGGAATTTGCTGAATCCAGTTCTCAGGAACTAGATTTTAAAGATCTCAGGCGTAAAGTTTCTGAAATTCTCAAAAAATTATCATGAGAATCCTTCATTTTTCCCTTACCTGCTTATTGAGCATCATTTCAGTTCCATTTATATGGGCGAGCTCAAAAGAACAGCTTTTCTATGACGCAGTACGATTCGAGGCCACTGGTAATATTGATCAAGCCATTGAAAACTATGAAAAGATCTTAGACCAAGCCAGTTCTGCAAACCTTCATGGAAATTTAGCTAATTTATACTACAAAAAAAGTGATTACGGCAGATCAATCCTACACTACCGCAAAGCACTTCTATTGGACGGAAATAATCGGGAATTCCTATCAAACCTTTCTTTTGTGTGCAGGACAGCCAATCTGGAAAATACCGATCCTCTAAAAAATAATTTCATCGATGGCTTTTCCAATAATTTTTGGAAGGGGTTCCTAGTACTTTTTCTTTGGTTTGGGTTACTCCTTATTAGTTTTTTATTTTTTCTACGAACAACCAACAGATCGATTATTTTTGCGTGCTTGGCATGGGCAGGAGGATTAACTCTGCTTGCCTTACTTGTTTTTGATTCCTCTAGGCATAAAAACCTAACTGAAAGTCAGGTGATCGCACTACTCGATAAAAAACAGGGTGATGACAATGCATCTGCAACTATACCGCTGAGAAGATTTGCTGCATCTTCCAGCACTGCAAATGCATCAGTTCGTGCCGGAGAATCTCTATTTGTAGACCAGTCTCAACTCGAGGGATATCAATCTCACCAAGGTCCAAATTCCCAGAATTGGCTGTTAGTAAGAACTGCCGATAACCTCAAAAAAGGCTGGGTGCGACAGGATGAGGTCGGGTGGATTTTAAAAAACTAAATCAATTGCGAAGAATCAATCTTCTCTATCGAAACAAAATTTACTTTATAATCTTCAACTAAAGATTTTCGTAATTTCTCCGGTAGTTGTTCGACTCTTTTGCTTATTTCTGACTCGTCCTGTATTTGTCTAT
>JBMYOA010000259.1:0-2269 GCA_049598825.1 Opitutales bacterium
ACCTGAGCAGGGAGGCATATCCGTGGCGATACCCGGATTTTCTCCGGAAGAAGTCGCAAAGACTGAAAGTTTTTTTTCTAATTTCTTAGATCCGCAAGCTGGGCATTCGGCATGGCCACGCCAATCAGTGGAACGAACAAGTAGTTCGGAGTCTTTACTGCAGTCTACGCAATTGAATTCGTAGATTGGCATAGCCTTCTAGTAATTCGCCAGGAGTTCGATGAACCTCAAAATCATGTAATAGAAAGAGATAAGAATACCGCCACCGAAGAGACCGATGAAAGCAAAGCCCATCACTTTTTTGACACCTGACTCTTCAAGGAACTTGGGTTGTTTCTCCATCGCTCCAACCATGACGATCAAATAAACAACGATCGCAAAAATCGGCATTGTTACCATAAACCAATCAAATTCAGAACTCATGTTTTCCATTTATGTCATAGAATTCGTCGAAGTCAAGATACGGAGTGATTATGAAGTTAATCTGTAAAAATGAGTCAAAATTACTTTTTCCGATTGTCTTTATTTTTCAATTTGAATGGTAATTAGGCAAGCCCATGATCCCTTTTTTCTCACCTCTACTACTACTTTTACCTCTACTTTCCTTACTGACCCTCATGCCCCAATCTTTTGCCAGCCCTCCATCGGATATCATTCGTCATGTGGTATGCTTTAAATTCAAGAAAGACGCCAAAGAGTCCGAGATAAAACGCGTGGAAAAGGAATTTGTCTCCCTTAAAGAAAAAATATCCGGAATTGAATCCCTGGAATGGGGTACGAATAATAGTCCTGAAAACCTAAATAAAGATTTCACTCATTGCTTTATTGTTACCTTCGCGAACGCAAAGGCTAGGGAAATCTATTTACCCCACCCTGAACATCAGGCATTTGTTTCAATACTCAAACCCATCCTTGCCGATGCTTTTGTAATCGACTTTACCCCCTAATCCTCTTTTTCCATGATCAAAATAAAACTATTCAGCATCCTTCTCTGTAACGCCCTCCTTCCTTTCACATTATTAGCCGAGATCAAGACACCAGCTGTCATTGGAAACAATATGGTTCTGCAGCAAAATCATAAAAATCCGATCTGGGGATGGGATAATCCTGGGCAAGATGTTGAGGTTCTCATCTCAGGCCAATCTCACAAAGGCAAAACTGATAAGGATGGATACTGGAAGATTACACTCAATCCAATGAAAGCATCCTTTTCTCCCACAACCATGACTATCAAAGGAAGTTCGGTATTAAAGTATACGAATATCTTAGTCGGTGAAGTCTGGTTATGCTCCGGGCAATCAAACATGGGATGGAGCGTCGGTCAGTCTGATGATAAAGATCTTGAATCCATGAGTGCCAAGTTCCCCAACCTGCGTCTAATTAGTGTACCACAGGTAGGAACTCAGGAACCGCAAAATGATTTCAACGGCAAGTGGGAAGCAACCACTCCAGAAACCGCGATCAATTTCTCCGCAGTCGGTTATTTTTTCGGAAGGAAGCTACATCAAATTCTCGATATCCCAGTTGGACTGATTGATAATGCCTGGGGAGGGTCCGCCTGTGAAGCATGGATACCCCGTGATAGGCTCAATAAAATGGCCGTGGCAAAACCTTATATGGATCAATGGAGAAAAACCGAGGAAACCTTTGATTTTGAAAAGCTACAAGAGGCTTACCAGGAAAAACTCAAAGATTGGCAAACAAAGGCCACCGCTGCACGCAAAGCTGGTAAACCAGCTCCAGGAGCGCGTCCCAGGGCTCCAAGAAATCAAATGATCGGCCAGCACCGGCCTGCCAACTTATACAATGGAGTTCTTAATCCCATCATTGGTTACGGTATTAAGGGTGCCATTTGGTATCAGGGGGAAAGTAATTCCAACCGGGCACATGCCTATCGCGATGTCTTCCCACTTATGATTCAATCATGGCGTGATGCGTGGAAACAGGGTGATTTCTCTTTCTACTGGGTACAGTTGGCTGATTTCCAAAATGAACAGGATCAACCCATTAGTGAAAACTGGCCGGAACTGCGCGAAGCCCAAACCTTTACTCTTGATAAGTTAAAAAATGTCGGCGAGGCAGTAATCATCGATGTGGGCGAAGGCCGGGACATTCATCCACGCAACAAACAGACCGTGGCCAATCGTTTGCTGCGTAATGCATTGGCAAAGGATTACGGATACGATGTCCCGCATCAAAGTCCCCGCTACAAAGACATGCAAATACAGGGAAGTAAAGTAACCGTGAATTTTGATCATGTGGGAGCCGG
>JBMYOA010000260.1:0-2265 GCA_049598825.1 Opitutales bacterium
GCAGGCCCAAATCCGGGCATGGCGGCTTCGTAATTCTGCAGCTCTCCATTTACTTTGATTTGTCCGCCCAACCCTTTCAGTAAAACTTTGACCAAAATTTCACGGTCGCCCGAAACCCAGTCTGAATGAAGAGTCGGTGCAATACTGGGCAACCCCTTCCCTTCCGGTCCGTGACATCCTATGCAAAACATTTTAAATAAGGTTTCACCCGCCCGTATACGACCTTTGGGAGTGTTTGCGGTATTTAATGCCACTCTTTCCTTATCGGCTTTGCTTCCCCGGATCCGCAATGAAGCCGTCCGGGATTTTAAAGCCGGCATGGGCTCTGCAAATCCTTTCTTCGCCTTGTCCAAGTGAACAAGCGTGGCAAAAGCATTCATCTCCAACGGCCCTTCCTCCGTTTCCAGTTCGGCAAAGATATGGGTTTGCAAGGCGGGCAGAAGATTAGGAATCTCGAGGAATACCGATTTTTGATCCGGAAGGATTTTTACACTCTTCACCCGGACACGGTCGTGCCCCTCCTGCGAAGGACGCTTTACGGAATACTCTAGCGAACCGTAAGCGGGAGAATATTCATAATTCCATTGCTGAACAAAATAGCTCTTTGCCTGTGAAGCTGCCTTGCCGCTCAGTTTGGAACTGAACTGCAGTTCTATCCCGTTTTCATAGCCATGTACTTTCTTAAGCATGGGGTATGGCTTCCCCGTGTAACGAACGCGTTCAAGGGATCCATCATCGAGGGAATAGTTGCCCCAGCCATCCGACCCGACCGCATAAAACATTCCATCCTTTGGATTGATGGCTCCCCGCATCCCTCCTGCCCGAAACTCACCCGGCAAAGGAACGATGGTTCCCTGGGCACGGTTGTAATCCGCGTAGTCATCATTTCGCAGGATTTGATACCAGCTTCCATACCCGTAACTCAAACCAACAATCTCTCCGCTCAGGGGACCAAAACGTTCAGATACCGGAAACTCAAAACCACCGGTTGAATTATCAATTCCCCGGGGGAGATAAGCCATGGCCGGGGTAATTTTCTTATCATTCTCCTTGTAAGAATCTTTGTTCAAATGATCTGGCCCCATGCCATAGTAATCGCCTTTCTGCATTTCAAGAACGGCTGAAGAAGGGGTCCAGATTCCTTCCTGTGGACCGACAAGAAATACACCATCCTGACTTGCTCCCACTGCCATGGCATTACGCATGCCACTGGCCAGCTGTTCAGGGTCCTTATTCCATGGCTTCTTGTAGGCGGAAGTACTGTTAACAAAATACATGGTCCGCTCTTTATCTATATGGAAACCAAAGGTTCCGGTATGTCCCATATATTTGTATGACGGGAAGGAAAAATACTCCTCATAGTAGTCGGCCTCGTCATCCTCATTCAGATCTTTGGGACATACAATGCCACCCCGGGTCATGACATGAGGTAAGCCATCGATTACCCGAAGTCCAAAAGGCTGGTCCAACCCGGTTGCGTATCGTTTCCAGGTAACTTCTTTCATGCCCGCTTCCAGACCCATGACTTTCCAAAGGTCACCCATCAGAGTGCAAATATATGCCGCTCCATCCTGGTCAAAATCAATACCACTGAACAGCATCATCGAACCCCACGGGTTATCAAAAGGAACATCGATACGGTCAATAACATAGGCTTTGTCACTCCCGGCAATCTTCACCTTTTCCTTAAAGAGCTGAGGCCAGTTGGCTTTTCCTCCCTTGGTCCACATGGGTAAGGGGTCCGTTTTTTGATCTGCTTTGATTGACGAGATCACCTTATCTGCTTCTGCGGAAGGACCTTCCCAATAATAAACTTTATAAGCATTGGCAGAGGCAGAGGATGTCCATTTTCCTTTTTTAAGATCTGGGGAAAGCAAAGTTCCCTTACCTTTTGAAAAAGACTTGGCCGCACCCACGATCGATCTTCCATCCTTGGTGCCCACGATCATATTTCCATTTGTTTTGATCTCCCAATCTTTGTAGCCATCCAGTTTAAAAGGAAATACAGCGACTCCCTTCTCCAATGCGGAGACCATGCGTACAAAACAGCCATTTTTCATCCGCGAAATATTCTCAAGAAAACGGGTATCACCGATCTCGTAATGCATAATCACCCGTCGTCCATAGGTGTAATGCCCAAGGTAGCGACTGATTGACTGTCCATCCCTCTCAATCGGACCAAACCATGCACTCAAATCACTGGGCTTTACCCCGGTGGGCACAATCACTCCATGAATCAAACCCCAGCGGTGAGGATTGAAGGTG
>JBMYOA010000261.1:0-2253 GCA_049598825.1 Opitutales bacterium
CTTGTAGACTCTTACAAAGAGCTTATGAGAATGCAGGTGTAGTTTAAAATATTTCATTTATGAAAGAAAGATTTGAAAAACTAGGAGAGCTTTGGGGTAATTTACCAGGCTCTAAAAAAGCAACCTTAGCCTTCGCTGCCCTGGGAATCGTGGGACTGAGCATTGCGATTTTATCATTTTCTGGCGGAAGTACGCAAATGCGAGTACTGGTCAGTGGTGCTGATTCCAAAGACCTGGGCGAAGTTGTCGAGATTCTTAAAACTAACCAAATTCCGTACGAATACAATGAGGCGGGCGACTCTATCCTTGTCCCTGAAGACAAGAGAGCTTCCATGAGAATGGAACTTGCGATGAAGGGCTTACCCAAGACCGGGGATGTAGGCTTCGAGATTTTCGATGAGGGAAACTTTGGAATTAGTGATTTTGTTCAAAGAACTAATCACACGCGTGCTATTCAAGGTGAATTGGCCAGAACCATAAGCATGATGGATGCTATTCGCTCCGCGAAGGTTTTCGTGGTCAAGCCCGAGAATAATCTTTTACTCAGCGAAGATCCAAACGACCGACCCAGTGCTTCTGTGTACGTCGACACAGGAGGGAATACTCTCGATAAAAGTACTGTTGTTGCGGTACAATTTCTTGTCTCCCGTGCTGTAAAGGGTGTGAACAAATCTCAAGTTGCCGTTATGGATAATCAAGGAAACCTTCTTTCCGAAGAAGGGGAAGATGGAGGGGGAGCAGCAGGAGTAGCAGGCCAACTAATGAAAGCTTATCAGGCACAGGAACGGCGGCTTGAACAGAAGATTGAAACAATGCTCGCAAGAATCGTGGGGAAAGAAAATGTGGTTGCTCGAGTATCAGTCAATCTTGATACAAAATCTTCAACACTTCTGGATGAGAAATTTGATCCAGAGGGGCAAGTGCCTCGTACATCAACCACGGATAAAGACGAAGCAACTACCGTTGAAACTCAACCTCAAAGCAACGCCACGGGGATGGGAGCTAATGTTCCTAATGTCAGTCAGGATGCTACCCAACAGGATCCGATCATGGCACAAAGTGACGAGAAGAGAGAGTCAAAGACTACCGATTTTGAGATAAGCCGTACTCTTAAAGAAGAAATGCAAGAACCAGGAGCTATCATTGGTCGAAGTGCCGCAGTTCTCATTGCCAAGGGTGAATCCCCCCGGACAGTTGACCAAATTCAGAGTATTCATGATGCGGTTGTAAACGCTATTGGAGCTCGTTTTGACCAGGTCGATCTCGAAACTCATGTTACTGTGCACGAAGTTGAGTTCCTTCCTGCATTTATGGGCCCTGCCGGAGAAACTTTTAACCAATTTGAGCACATCCTTCAAACCTACGGCCATCATATCAAAAACCTCGTTGGCATTGTCTTGGCATTAGTAATTTTCGTGATGTTTCTAAGGATGCTAAAGAAGTTTAAGCCAAGTGATGCTGAGGTTCAGGTTTTGGATGAGGACGATCAGCAATTACTTAGTGGAACGAGGAGTCTTGGCAGTGGCCTTACCCCAGAACTTTTAAATGATTTAATTCAGGAAAAACCTGATAATGTTGGTACGGCTCTCAGAAAATATTTAGAGACTGGGGCAAAATAGTCTGTTTGTTATTTCAGAGAGTTGCGTGAGGAGTATTAATCATGGAAGAGGTTGAAGAAGAAGAAAGCATAGCTGATAGATACAAGAAGATGGTTAAGCATGATAAGCTTGCCTTGCTCATGATCGCCTTGGGTCCAGATGCTGCTTCGACTCTACTGAAAAGGTTTGATGCAAAAGATGCGGAAAATATTTGTAAGCGAATTGGTGATTTTCCAATTGTTGAGCAAGAACTGAAAGATTGTGTTTTGGACGAATTTTCAGAAATCATCGAGTCGAGTGTAAACTCGAACTTAGGTGGTATGAATTTTGCCCAGAAAACACTCGAAATGGCTCACGGTTCCTTGAAAGCAAATAACATCATGAACCGTATTGCTCCTGTCCGAGATTCACTTGATTTTATGGATGACATTAAGGAGATGGATTCCGGTCAGATTTACAATGTTCTTCGATTTGAACAACCACAAACAATTGCCTTTGTACTTGCCAATGTAGATCCGGACAAAGCTTCAGAAGTTTTGCAACTTATGCCACCCAATGTTCAGGAGCAAGTTATCGAACGAGTGGGTTCAATGGAAACTACTCCTATGGATCAGATTGAAGTGGTGGCAACAACACTTGGCTCGCGTGTTGGCTC
>JBMYOA010000262.1:0-2251 GCA_049598825.1 Opitutales bacterium
TCAAAACTTCTCGCAATCAGAATCTCTTGATCCTGATCCTGCTCCATGGTGATGGCAAGCTTACCAGAGGTTATGATGGAGGAATGCCCAAGTCCGCACGGGGTGGACCATCTCGTCTTGGGCGGTTTGGTCCAATCAATGGAAACGGTCTGAGTCGGGATGTGACCATTCCTTTCAGGTCCACGAAACTGATTCCAATTTTCAGAGGTATCTCGCAGTGGTGGTCGATAGAAATCCCTTGCTCGCTCATCATTTGGTGCTTTCCCTTTGGAGAATCCCAAATGGGGTATCATTCCACCCCGCCATTCCATGTTTACACACCCACTTAAAGCAAGCAGGGTGAGTGCTGGAACAATAAAACTAAAAAGCGTTTTTATCCCTGAAGAGCCTCTTCGATTGCCTTGATTAACTTCTTGGAAGATGGAGAAGTCATACTTCCAAACCGGTCAATCGGTTTACCATCTTTACCAACAAGAATTTTGCCAAAATTCCATTTTATGTTTCCTTTAAGGGGGCCGTTTTCACCAATGATATCTTCGTATATCGGATGACGGTTCGCTCCGTTTACATCAATCTTGGAGTACATTGGAAAGGTTACACCGAACTTGGTGGAGCAAAATTCCTTAATTTCAGATTCGGAGCCTGGTTCCTGTCCACCAAACTGGTTGCAGGGAAAACCACAAACTACCAACCCCTTATCTTTATATTTGTCGTAAAGTTCTTCGAGTCCCTTGTATTGACGGGTGAATCCGCAACGGGAAGCAACATTCACCAGCAGGATCACCTTGCCCTTGTGCTCTGCAAGGGTGGTGGACTCACCATCAATTGATTTCAAATCGTGTTCGTAAATAGATTTTGCGGAGGATGTCATAAGAATTGCAAGATTGAGAAGAAAAATAAGCGACTTCATTTTTGTTTTGGTGGTTTAGGTTTGGAAGAGTTTTCGGTTGGTTGATTTTTGGTCAGACGAATCGGGATATGAATTTCAGATCTCTTTAAAAGGCTTGGGACAAATGGGCCATTCCAGTAAACGCCATAGGGGTCGCCATCAGATTCGAATGTTTTGTTGTTGTCGAGCCATTGGTTTAGACGGCTTAAGTTCTCTTTGAATTTTTTCTCGGTGTATCCTCCACGAATACCAATCGAGACTACCTTACGCGGAGGAATTTTGAGAATTTTGACTTGTTCTGAATTTTGTATTTTTTTCGAACGATCTTTGCTGCCCACAAAAAATCTCATCTTACCGGGATCAATGTCAGCTTCGACGGGAGTGGTCATGGAAATATCATTTTGGTTGATGTAACGGAAGAGTTTCCGAAACAGTCCATTGTCTTCGCTAAAATAAGATTTGTCGGTGGACGCTTCCATGGCCATTCGCTCAGGTAAATCAAGAACAAGAATTTTACCGACTGGAGTTTTCTCGTGCATATTTTCGTATGCAAACAGGTTAACAGCGAGTGCTAAAGAGGTTATGTAGAATATAAATTTCAATACTATTACAATCGTTTCTGATGAAAGTTCAGATCAATTAGAATGCTTCTCCACCAACAGGGCAACTCGAGAAGACGGCAAGTTGGCAATTTTTTCTGAAATTATAAAAATCAATTTTTGATAACCCGAAAGGTCAGATTAATGCGGGGCCCGATCGGTTTTGCAGTTCTTGGAATTTCATGGAGCCAATGATGCTGAGTCGGACCGCTCATCAACAGAAGACTGCCATTTTGCAAAATCATTTCATGTTTAAGTTGATTTTCCTTATATTTCTTGTGTCTAAATTTGAATTTTCTCTCAGCACCCAAGCTCACTGACGCGATCACCGGGTTAATACCCAGTTCTTTTTCATCATCACTGTGCCATGCGACCCGGTCTTTCCCATCCCGGTAATAATTGATCAATACCGAATTAAAAGAGATTCCGGCGATCGGTTCGATGGATGTTTTGATCTCCCTGAGTTCATTCGTCCATGGTTTTGCATCCATTCTTATGCCAGAGTAAGTGTATGACATTCCCTCGTCACCGTGCCACGATTCCAGGCGAGGAACCAGGCTCTCTTTGCCATAGAACTTAATCCTGTTTTGGACCCAGGGGATATTATTTTTTAGCCCCAGGAATAATTTTTCTGCAACCGCGATGGGGAAGTGTTGCGGAAATAATTGTAGATCAGCGTCTGGAAGAGAAATTTGCATTTCCAACGCAGTCTATCCAAGATTTATTCTTTTGAAAATATGGCTAAGTGTTCGGCCTCTGCCTC
>JBMYOA010000263.1:0-2248 GCA_049598825.1 Opitutales bacterium
GTATACACGGACGATTTGCGATTTATGCAAATGCTCGAAGACCAAACCACTATTGAAAAATCTAGTAAACTCATTCTTGATCTCTCAGGCAACAATGATGGGCAGTCCAAAAACCAACTTGCCCGTTGGGTTGCAACCAAGGAATCACATGCTTCTAAAATCCAGAAGATCATCGCTGAATATTTTTTAACTCAGCGGATCAAGTCAACTGCCAAGAATTATGAAAAGCTTTTGAAAGGTGCACACTCAGTTATGGTTGCCGCAATGAAGTGCAAACAATCTACGGAAGCGAGTGCAGCAAAAGACCTGAAAGCAAGCATACTTGCTTTTCAAAAAATCTACGAATCCAAATAACTTAGCTTCTAATCCAAATATTTTATAACCGATGATTTTTGACCCCTTCTACCTACTTGTTATCGGAATAGGTATGGCCCTGAGTTTCTATGCCTCTAGCGTGACCAAGAGCCGATTTCGTAAATACAGTCAGTACACCACAAGGTCTAGGCTGACGGGTGCGGAGGTTGCCCGTGGGATCTTAAATGATAACAATATCCGTGATGTACGAATAGAGCGGGTAGATGGGGAATTATCTGATCATTACGACCCGCGCACGAAAACTCTCCGACTCAGCCAATCGGTCCATGACTCCAACAGTATGGCTGCTTTTGGAGTGGCGGCGCATGAAGTGGGTCACGCAATTCAACATGCAAAGTCCTACGCTATGCTTTCATTTCGCTCTGCCTGGGTACCTGTAGCTAATATGGGGGGAGGTCTATCCATGATCGTAATCATGCTAGCTTTTTTCCTTGGAGGGGCCCAGTCTGCAACTGGTGCATCTTTGGCCTGGCTTGGTGTGTTACTTTTTGGATGCACAACCGTTTTCACTCTGGTGACTTTGCCTGTGGAATTTGATGCAAGCAGCCGAGCTTTGAAATGCTTACAAAAAGGAAATTATGTATCTGAAAAAGAATTGGATGGAGCGAGAAAAGTTTTAAACGCAGCGGCCATGACCTATGTGGCTGCTTTTATCACTTCGTTGATCACCCTACTCTATTGGATGTTTAGACTGGGTCTATTGGGTGGGCGCCGAGACTAGTCCGCGGCATCTTCACGAAATTCAATTCTTTGATATTTGACTGTTCTACAAGGTGAGTCATTACTCACCTCGATCATACATCCTTGCATCCCAACATCCCTTTCTGCCACAGGGCATTTGCGAGGCATGCCATCCAAAAATCGTCCGACACACGCGTCGATATCGCGACCCAAGACTGATTCTCTTGGACCCGTCATTCCTAAATCGGTCTGATAGGCAGTGCCTTGCGGTAAAATTCTGCCATCTGCAGTAGGAACATGCGTGTGGGTTCCAAAGACCAAACTCACGCGGCCATCCAAGTGCCACCCGATTGATTCTTTTTCAGATGTGGTTTCAGCATGAATCTCACAGACTATCTGATCTATATTTTGCTTTTTGAAATCGTTTAAAATTTTGTCGGCTGTTGCAAACGGGCAGGAAACCTTGGGTCCCATAAATGATCTACCAAGAACGGTAAATACACCTACTCTCGAATCTCCTCGATCTAAAATAAGATGATCTTTCCCTGGGTTTGTCTCAGGTAAGTTTGCAGGTCTACAGATAAAATCCAATTGATCGATTTCATTTTCGAAGTTTTTTTGATCCCATACATGGTCACCAAGAGTAATGGCATCCACTCCGGCATTTTTGATTTCATTAGCAGTTTTAGCGGTGATCCCTGCTCCGCCTGCCGCATTCTCGCCATTAGCAATGCAAAGAGAAATATCTTCCTGTTCAATAAAGGTCTGTAAATATTGGGAAAGAAAGTTTCTGCCAGGCCTTCCGACAATGTCACCAAGAACCAGAATTTTCATTTTCCTGAAGAATCAATTTGCTTATAGAGAAGCAACCTGTCGTGAACAAGAAACACAAGGTCGTCCAACTCATCTCCATTTAGGTCCACAACCAATCCCTCACGAGGTTCGTATAGCCCGCCTTTCTTTCCCTGATAATGCAAATTCTTCTCGAATACTTCGAAGTGCAATGTGCTTTCCCAACTTTGGGTTTCTTTATCGAATTTGAGAAATTCGAGAAGGTTTTTCTTGCCATCCAAACAAACTAAATCGGTAACTCCATCGTTATTAAAATCTCCACATTCGATTCCATGATGACGAATTTTGGGAAGATCAGTAAGATGCCTTGTTTCTACCTCAAGTGAAAGTTTTTGGGAAT
>JBMYOA010000264.1:0-2242 GCA_049598825.1 Opitutales bacterium
CGGGATTATGAATTAACTCATTTTTCTGAAAACGGAAAAGGGAAAGGCACTTAGATATATGAAGGATGGGGTAAAAATAATCGAAGGAAAGATGGGGCGTGTATGGATGAGAATGTGGTTTCCTCTTTTCGTGTTCTCAATTTTTATGATTTTGCTGATTGGGAAGGATGAACTCTACAGTCGATTTCTCGCCAATTTTTCCGGGGTTGGCAAAGTAATCTTTGAGTACGGTTCTCAGATAGGTGTCTGGTTGTCTGGTGCTTTTTTAGCCCAACGTTTTTTTACGATTTTTGTCTGGGATGGCGTGATTGCCGGCATTTCTGGACGACCAGTACCCCGCTTGCCCAAAGATTTTACGGGCATGCTCTTCTTTGGAATCGCATTAATGGGGGTGGTGGCCACCGTTTTTGATAAATCAATTACTGGAATTTGGGCGACATCCGGGGTTTTTGGAATCGTTCTTGGCATCGCTTTACGGAATGTGATCCTCGATGTCTTTATCGGTCTTTCGATGCATGTTGAGCAATCCTTCAGGATCGGAGATTGGGTGATGGTTCATCAAAATCGGAGGGAAACCCATATTGTCGGTCAAGTGATTGAGATTAACTGGAGGACGACGCGTTTAAAAACGACGGAAAAAAATATGATTGTGGTTCCCAATAGTAAAATGGGTGAGGCTATCTTGACGAATTACATGCAACCAAAACCTTACTTCCGGATCGATCTAGAGTTTGCATTGGATTACTCTGTCCCTCCTAACCGAGCCATTCGGTTATTGGAGGGTGCTGTTAAGTCTTTGATCGACGATACTCGAATTCTCGGCAACCCGGAACCTGAGGTCCGACTGGATGAGGCTCTGAGTTATGGCCAAAAATATGAAGTACGATTTTTTATTCTCCCGACAGGTGTATCCCCCAAAGAATCGAGGCATCTCGTGAACCGTCGGGTGATTGAGCATTTGTCTCGCGCTGGAATTTCGCCCGCAATGGAAAGAGAAATTGTCTATCTTGAAAAGAATAACGGACTAGACAATATGGATTCTGATACCGAGGTAAATGTGCGAGATGTTTTGCGTGCAAACGCGCTTTTCTCCAGGCTTCCAGAGCAAGAAATTAACCATCTTACTGGGTATTTTAAGGTGAAGGAATGCAAGGCTGGTGAAAATCTTTTTAGACAGGGCAATGATGGGAAAACCATGTTTGTTTTGATGGAAGGGTTGTTGAGCTCTGAAGTCGAGTATGAAGGCGTTTTATCTTCTACGGTCAGGGAGTCGATTCAGCCGACTGAACATTTTGGTGAAGAATGTGTCCTTGGACCTAACGCAAGAAGTTCCACCGTTAAAGCAATAACAGATTGTTTGGTCTTGGAGATCTCATCCGAAGAAATCATGGATGTGGCCAGAAAAAATGGACCGTTTTTGGCAATGCTTAACCAAGAGACGAATCTCACAAAGTTCAAAACGATGGAAGGAAAGCATGAAATTTTAAAATCAACAAAATTTGCCAATGCCGATGTACCAGTGAAAAAGCCTCTATCATCATCTATCCAGACTTTTTTCAATGACCTGTTTCCATCACCTCCACCGAGTAAAAAATAAGAATTATGAAACTGTATAAGTTCACTGTACCTGTTTATCTCATCGTTTGTTTTTTTATTTTCCTGGGTTTTACGGATGGTTTAGAGGCACAAGAGGAGGAAGAAATAGAAATCGCCTCTGAAAGGTTACGGTTGAGTTATGTGGACCCCGTTCGATGTATTGAACTTCTAAAATTATACGGAGTAAGTGTGGGAAGTCCGAGCCAGGAAGTTGACCGAACGAAACTCCCTGTCGTCGTGCCTATGCCTGAGACAAAATTTCACGAGACCATCCCGGATCATACGAAGGCCTTTCCTCAAACGGAGACCGATCCGATCAACGAAATCTTATTGTTTTACAACGAGCAAAAACCAGAAGATACCGGACGGGTTCGCCGAATCATTCGTGAGCAAATTGATTTGCCCGCCCGCAAAATTATGATTGAGGCAATGGTTCTGGAAATTTCCTCCCAGGCCCTTGATGAGTTGGGCGTACAGTGGGGGTTTAATTCAGATAAAGCAAGTGGCGGAAATTTCGTGAATAAGAAATTGGATGGTCCTAACAATAGCTTGATTCTTGGCCAAATTGCCTATCCGGCAGGATCTGCCCCACAGCTCGATGCAACCGTCACCAATGTATTTCGTGAATTTGATATTCGCCTGCAAG
>JBMYOA010000265.1:0-2210 GCA_049598825.1 Opitutales bacterium
AAGTTCAGTTTTTTTTTTGAGTTCCTTTTCAGGCAAAACTTTTGAAATTTTGCGAATAACTTGATCTATAGACCGAGACTTCCCCGACTCCACGGCCCGAAAGAGTGTAACTTCAAAATTGGTTTTTTCTGAAAGGCCTAATCGCACCAGTTCATCTCCCTCTCTCAACGCATCCAATATACGAACAATTTGCTCAGGATAAGAGTCATTCCCCACATCACTAAGTTCAAGAACAAGTTTCTGCCTAAAATGATCACTTAGGTCCTGCAATGCACGATAGAAATCCAGACCCTCTTGAGAAAAGGCATCCGTTTCATTTAAGATTGATCCGTAATCTGCAGAAAGAATAGCACGAGCCAATAATTCAATTCTATCCGCAGAGACCAGGCCATAAACTTCCAAGACATTTTGCTGGGTGATTGAGTTTCCGCAGAAAGAAATCATTTGATCCAAAATACTTTGTGCATCACGCATACCGCCCATAGCCATTCGAGCAATCGCCTCGAGTGCGGGTGGTTCCACTTCTATATTCTCTTTCGCACAGATCTCTTTTAATTTAAGCGAAATAAGATCAATCGGAATTGAACGAAACTCGAATCGCTGACATCTTGAAACGATAGTGGGTAGAACTTTGTGCGATTCGGTTGTGGCAAAAACAAACTTAACATGGGGAGGAGGTTCTTCCAGGGTCTTGAGCAAAGCATTAAACGCTGCCTGACTAAGCATATGAACCTCGTCTATCACATAAATCTTAAATCTACACTGCGCTGGGGCATACTGACATTCATCCCTTAAATCCCTTACTTGATCGACCGAATTATTGGAAGCCCCGTCAATTTCGATAACATCCAGACAACGGCCTTCCATAATCGCTTTTCCAATTTCAGAATCATCAGGAACATCAAGAGAAGGACCGTCCTCCCAGTTAAGCGACTTCGCAAACAGCCTGGCAGAGGTGGTTTTTCCCGTTCCTCTCGGCCCCACAAAAAGATATGCATGGGCAATTCTGCCTAACTCTATAGCATTACCAAGAGTTTTCACCACATGATCCTGTCCGACTAGTTCGGAGAACTGTTGCGGGCGCCATCTGCGGGCAATGACTTGATAAGAAGAATCTGCCATTAATCCCTTTTGTTCGTAATTTAAAAAACAGGCAAGATAAAGTAGCTCATCTTTTAAAACTGTGCACAAAAAAGGCCAGGCACCCCACAGCACACGCTTCTCCTAACTACCGCTGCTTCCTTCCGGACCTGACGGGGTTCGTTCGAGACGCGTCGCATGGGACCCGGCCTAATCCTCAATAAATTCAAATATTCAATGAGTGGCAAACTCTTTCATCATCCTCACTTCAGCGTTCGTAGTGCTGTTAACCAATTTGTTTTTGCCATGTGGAATAATTTCACGAATAATTAATGGATGGGAAATTCTTTTGGGACATTGTTTCGCATCTCCTCCTGGGGAGAAAGCCATGGTGGTGGAATAGGAGTGGTGATTGATGGCTGCCCACCTCGCCTGGACTTATCTGAAGAGGATATTCAACCTTGCCTAGACCGAAGAAGACCTGGTCAAAGCAAACTCACAACTCCCAGAGACGAAGCGGATCAGGTTGAAATTTTATCCGGCACTTTTGAAGGAAAGACGCTTGGAACGCCAATCGCACTGCTTGTGAGAAATAAGGATGCTCGCCCACAGGCTTATGATGAAATGAAGACTAAGTTTCGGCCATCTCATGCAGATTTTACCTATCAAAATAAATTTGGAATTCGAAACCATGAAGGAGGGGGGCGATCATCCGCCAGGGAAACTATTGCTAGAGTTGCAGCTGGAGCTGTAGCTCAAAAGCTTCTCAACATGGATCAAGTTAATATCTCAACTTATATAGACCGAATTCACGATATCGAATGCCCTAAGTTGGAGGAAATCCCAACACTAGAAAGCATCGAAGCCTCTCCTACCCGTTGTCCACATCCCGAAACCGCTGCCAAAATGGAATCTCGAATACTCGAAGCCAAAAAAGCAGGCGATTCCGTTGGTGGAACTATAATGTGTCGAGTCAACGGTCTACCCATTGGATGGGGAGCACCCGTTTTTGACAGACTCGAAGCTGATTTGGCAAAAGCTATGATGTCTCTCCCGGCGACCAAAGGATTCGAAATCGGCAGTGGATTCAATGGAACTTACCTCAAGGGCTCCGAACATAACGACTTATT
>JBMYOA010000266.1:0-2203 GCA_049598825.1 Opitutales bacterium
CGGGGCGTCGAGTTTCAGATCTCCCCGGTTCATCGTCTCGGCAATAGTCATATCCTGCTGATAGGCGGCGAGGGTGCGCCCCTTGTAATCATCAAAAAGAGTATCAGGTTCGGGTAAAGTGATGTCGTCGTACTTGGTGAGGTACTTGGGTCCAGGTTGCCAATTCCGGTGGGGTGCCTTGTGTTGGTACATCAACATGAACGGCTTGTCCTTGTTCCGTTTATTTTTCATCCAATTGAGGGCGAGATCTGTGATCACATCGGTGGTGTACCCGGTATGCTTGATCACCTGGTCATGTTTACCGTCCCCATCCGCGTCGAGACGCATGGGCGGGTTGTAGTAAGGACCCTGCCCAATCAGCACTTCGGAATAATCATAGCCCTGAGGTGACATGTGAGTCCCTAAGTGCCACTTGCCTACGACTGCGGTGGTATAGCCTGCTTTTTGGAGAAGTTTGGGGAAGGTCTGCTGGGTGCCGTCAAATTTGTTTCCGTTTACCAGAAATCCATTGGTATGGGAGTACTTGCCAGTCTGAATGGCGGCCCGCATCGGACCACAGATCGAGTTGGTCACATAACATTGCTCGAAAAGCATTCCCTCCTTTGCGAGCGAATCGATGTGAGGAGTCGGGCAATGTTCTTTAAGCCAAGAGTTGTATGCACCTACCGCCTGGTAGGCATGGTCATCTGTGAAGATGAATAAAATATTGGGGCGTTTGGCAGCACAAAATCCGAGTAAGGCAAAAAAGAGTAAAAACGGAAAAAATTTCATAATTTTGAACCTACCGCCTCAGGCATGACGGTCAAGCCTTGGAACAGCCTTAGGTACCACAAAAGGTTTGCAGTACTTTTTCTTTGGGGTTTGGAGGCGTTTGGTAGGGCTTGAGATACTCCCCTGATTCATAGGGGTTGGTGACTGCTTCGAGAAGATGATGAAAAGGGGTCAGGTCATCTCTTTCAGCTGCCTGCAAGGCCTCTTCCACTTTATGATTTCTGGGGATAACCGCAGGGTTTACCGAGCGCATAAGAGCGAAGGAATCTCCTCCTTCTTGCTGGAGGCGTTTAACCCAACGGTTGTGCCAGTTGCTGAAATCTTCCGAGATGTAAAATTCTTCAGCAGGTAGTTCTTTTTGGCCTAAGTCGAGGAAGGTATTGGTGTAGTCGGCCGAATATTCATGCATGAGATCCAGAAGCTCGGTGATCAGTTCCTCATCCTGGTCTTCGATTTTTGTAAGCCCAAGCTTATTTCCCATCATCGCAAGCCACTTCGATTTATATAACTCCTCAAATGCTTTTAATGAATCTTCTGCCAGTTCGATGGCGGTTTCCCTATTTTCATGGATAAGGGGAAGCAAACTCTCGGCGAGGCGGGCAAGATTCCAATGAGCCATGACCGGTTGATTTGCATAGGCATAGCGTCTTTGGTGGTCAATGGAACTAAAGACCGTGGATGGATCAAAGCTGTCCATGAATGCACAGGGTCCGTAATCGATTGTCTCGCCGCACAGAGCCATGTTGTCTGTGTTCATCACCCCATGGATGAAGCCCACTCTCATCCAATGAGTGATCAGGTCAGCCTGTAATTTCATTACCTGATCGAGTAGGGCAAGGGCTTTATTTCCGTGATCCTTACTTTCCGGAAAATGACGATCGATGGTGTAGTCCAACAAGGATTGGCTGATGGTTTTTTCTTGGTGAAGGGCGGCAAATTGAAAGGTGCCTACCCGAATGTGAGAACTTGCAATCCGATTCAGGATGGCTCCAGGTAATTCGTCTTCTCGATACACGGTCTCACCGGTTGATACCACAGCCAGGCTTCTGGTTGTGGGGATGCCAAGGGAATGCATGGCTTCGCTGATAATATATTCGCGGAGCATGGGGCCAAGAGCCGCACGTCCGTCGCCACCCCGTGAGTAAGGGGTTCTCCCCGAACCTTTGTATTGAATATCAAATCGTTTTCCGGACGATGAAAGATGTTCGCCCAAAATAATGGCCCGTCCGTCACCGAGCATTGTGAAATTTCCAAACTGATGCCCGGCATAAGCTTGGGCGAATGGGGTACACCCTTCAGGGATCAGGTTTCCTGCAAGAAGACCGGCTTTTTGTTGTCCGTTGAAGTGAGTAAGGTCGAGACCCATCTCTTCGGCTAATTTCTGATTGAAAATGACAACTTTGGGCTTCGAGACTGGAACTGGCGAAAGTCT
>JBMYOA010000267.1:0-2196 GCA_049598825.1 Opitutales bacterium
ATAGGGTTTACTTTACCCATTCAAACTCGGCAAAAACAACTTTGGTGATATCGGAACCGGGCGTAGGCATGATGCCAATACTGTCCGCCACAGACCAGTCACTTAACCCAACCCCATGACTGATTAACTGTTTGGCCATGAGAGTCATGCTTTGCCAATCATTGGAAGCGGTAATCTCGAGCTCCGTGGTAAAGCGGCGGTTGGCACTCAAGACTACTTTTTGTGGCTGGGTGCAATAAAAACGAAAACTCAGCTTGGATCCTTTGGGCGCTTTCCATTTTGGATCCGAGAATTGAATATTTCGGGTCCCCCTGCGATTGTCCAAGGGACGAAAACCTTGTACCCCCCCTACCCCTTCAGCCGGACCGACATGGGACCATTGTCCAGTACCACCGGAAATTAAATCGGATTTTTTATCGGTAGCCACGGCCTTGCCCAACTTCGAGGGAATCACTGCCTCAAAATCGGAGGATAGAACGCAGTCGTTCTGATAACGGATATTGGCATAGGAAAACACATAATCATTCACATTCATCACCGGCAGCTTGGCCACCCAGGTATTTCCCTGTCTGACCGAATCCACATCTCTCCAAAAGCGGGCAATGTTATTGGATGTCTTCAGGCATTGATAAACTTGCAGTTCCTTGATTTCTGACTGGTTTGCAGGAGTCAGGTGCAACTCGGGTATACCGTTTACATCCAATTTTATAATCGACTGGGGACGGGCCGGCCAGAAATGATTTTCGCCCAGCACATGCTTCTCCAGCCATAGCTTGCAATTATCTCCGAGTTTCTCGGTATTGTGATGACCGCGTGCCTGCACTGCAAAGTCCCAAGGCACTCCGGGCTTGAAGGTTTTAAAAGTTTCACATCCCCGCTCATGGCCACCGTGATGATCATTGGACCCATTAAGCCAAAGACTGGCTGCGGTAATGTAAGGTGCATGGGCTTGGGGTGCCACTGCCGAAAGATACAATTGTTGGCCAGGTGATTTCTCCGGTTCCTGATATGGATTATTATGCATCCATACGGCACGGTCGCGATAATAGTTGATCCAACCAATTCCAAAGTAAGCAACGATCGCCTTGACCCGGGGATCCATTCCGAGATTCCACATAATCGTACCCCCGTAGGAGTAGCCCTTGGCACCAATACGATCCAGATCCACTTCTTTTTGGGCGAGCAAATAGCTGAGGGCTCTGCGTTGCACCGCATTCCATAGATAATGAGAAGTTGCCTTGGGATTCGTGGTTTGGCTGCCATCAGGCATGCGGTCATAGATCAGGGCATACCCCATTTTTTTGGCTTCCATATGACCATGGGCCAAAGCATCCGGATACTTGGTATAATCACTCCGTGTATTGATGCCGGAGTAATCATGAGCCATCACGGCCCATCCATCATTCACATATTTCATATCGATCGCGGGTCCACCCATCCATCCATGAACATTCAAAAGTCCAGGTGCTTTTTTCACTCCCTCCTTGACTGCATATTTGCAAAACACACGCACTTCTTGTCCGTTTATATACGCACTGATGTAGGAGTCCTTGTAAAGAATCCCGTCATTTATTACCTGCCTTACTACCTCTTCTTTAAAATCACCCTTATCCGGATCGTAATCCTTCCATACCTCCGGGGGAGTGGGCAAAGGAGCGGCCTGAACAATCGCCAGGAAGAAACCTTGTAGATAAAGGTAGTGAAGCAAAATGAATAATTTTCTGTTTATCATTTTTATTAGAATGGGAAGAGAAAGGCTTACGAACTCTTAAAGAAGGAGTTTCCTTAAAAAGTCCTGTCGGGAAACTTTAGGCTGGGGCCGGTCTTTTTCCCAGTATTGCAAGTGACATTCCACACCGATCTTCTTGCAGGCTTCCAACATAATCTCACCGAAGATCGGACTATGGATACCATTGGATCCACTGGTGGTGGGAAACTCGCGATTCACATTGTAAAAAAGATGCAGGGGTGGATCATCCTTGGTGAGATGAGTAATCGGGGAACATTTCAGGGCAAGTTCCTTGTACTTCCCCCAGTTTTTCATAATTTCCTCAGCCGTCTCCGCTGCGAATGGTTTGTAGGGCATGGGGTTACCGAATGTTTTCTCCCCGATCCTCTCTTTTATTACGAAAGGGTTCATGGTGGTCTGCGCACCTGCGACCTGTGCACCTGCAATTCTGGATGAAAATCGTTCCA
>JBMYOA010000268.1:0-2178 GCA_049598825.1 Opitutales bacterium
GGCCGCGTAACCATGGACCAAACACTGATTGATCTGACCGATGCACCCCGTGACTTAGCAAATGGAGAAGTAGTTACCTTAATCGGGGAACAAAACGGCAACAGAATTCCACTGGAAACCCTGGCTCTCCATGGAAAAACAATCCCATGGGAGTTACTTTGTTCAATTACAAAAAGAGTCCCTAGAATTTACCTGACAAAGCGCGAGTAGGTTCAGGCGTCAAAGTTTGAATTGATCGAGTCCACAATCTTGGAAAGCTTTTCCAAGCATTTTGCCCGATTATCATAAGCCTGTTGACCGTCTTCCGGACAACCATACGGGGAGACCCATCCCATCCCTTTTTCCTCGTGAATTTTGTGCACTTGCTTCATCCAGCTTTCAATTTTCTCCAAGTTTGAAAGTAAACGATTGCCTTCTCGGGGGGGGTCAAGGGGATTGCCGTAAGGGATCCGTTGGGCAACCTCCCCATTTTCGTCTTTTGATTCCTCCCATGCGACCTCTGCGGTTTCACAGGCTTCCCAAAAACGAATTTTGGAAAAATCAACACATCCATCCACCACCGCTTGGGCCATGGCTTCGATCTCTGGCATGGCCACTTCAGCAAAACTTTCCTCCTCCTCCGGTTTAAAATTCTCTTCCGCATTGATCAATATAGAAGCTTTTTCATCGAAAGCTTTCGCCAAAGCTTTAACCATGGAATAATTAATCTGTGCCTGCAGGTTGCCCTCAAGCATCAAATCTACCGCGTCAAACGGTAATTCTTCTTCCTCATTCTTTTGATCGGGCTTTTCTTCCTCTTGGGTAGTTTCGCTCATGTCATGCATTATGCCATTTATGGGACCAAGGAATCAATGGGAATCCGTAACTATTTGTAATTACAAATTCAGGGTCTCTACTTTGAGTTTACAAAATCAATGTAATTTAAAACTTCTTGTCCCAAAGAGTTGTGAAGATACTATTGGATAATGATATTTAGCATGCAAATGCAGAAGTTTTTACAAAATCATTGGTATAACCATAACAAAACTCCCTTTTACAATCCAATCTTTATGAGGTTTTATATGCTATAATTCAGGTCCAAAAGTAATCGCACATGAAAACTAAATCTTTTTATCTATCATCTTTCTTACTCGTTGCTTCCCTTACAACTGGACCAAGAGTAATGGCAGAGATTTCTTTTAACAAAGACATTCGTCCCATTCTTTCAAACAAGTGCTTTTTCTGCCACGGGCCTTCCGAAAAGTCGCGGAAAGCCAAGTTACGATTGGATTTGGAGGAGGAAGCTTTCAGAGAAAAAGATGGATTGGCCGCTTTTGTTCGAAATAGCCTGGAAGATAGCGAAGCATGGCACCGCATTACATCTGATGACCCTGACGAGGTTATGCCTCCCCCAAAATTTAAAAAAGAACTGACCAAAGCCGAGATCAACACCATCAAGTTGTGGATCGAACAAGGAGCAGCTTGGGAAGGCCATTGGGCATTTATGCCGGTCAAAGAAACCAAGGAACCAAAAACCGACCTTGCCCGTTGGGTACGTAATCCCATTGATTCTTTTGTAATGGAAACGCTTAGCAAGAAAGGTCTCCATCCATCTCCGGAAACAGACAGAAGGACACTCATACGAAGGGTTTATTTTGATCTTACCGGATTACCCCCAACTCCCGAGGAAATAAACGATTTTCTTTTGGACCACAGTCCCAATGCCTATGAGAAAGTGGTGAACCGACTGCTTGCTTCCGATGCCTATGCAGAAAGAATGGCTTTGGTATGGATGGACGCCGCCCGTTATGGTGACACATCTGTTTTTCATGACGACGGTCCCAGGGACATGTGGCCGTGGCGGGACTGGGTACTCAATGCCTACAAAAATAACATGCCTTTTGACCAGTTCTCGATCGAACAACTAGCCGGCGATCTTCTACCGAATGCTACAGAAGATCAAAAGATTGCCTCCGGTTTTAACCGAAACCATGCAACCACCGATGAGGGCGGAGTCATAGCCGAGGAATTCCGGGTAGAGTATGTGGTCGACCGCGTGAAAACCACGGGAAATGTTTGGATGGGGCTAACCATGGAATGTGCCCAGTGCCATGATCATAAATACGATCCAATTTCGCAGGAGGAATATTTTCAATTCTATGCTTTCTACAACAACAATGCGGATCCCGGGATGCAAAC
>JBMYOA010000269.1:0-2169 GCA_049598825.1 Opitutales bacterium
TCATGGTCATCCAAAATCGATTCCCGGTCTTTCAATATTGAATCAAGCTTCTCATAATCCGCAGGAACAAAGGGCTCGTGCTCAACCTTGGTCAGTGGTTTTCCTTCGGGATATTCCAAACTTTGATAGAATCCCAGAGCATCCCAATACATCGTGACCTCCACGAGTTTACAAACCCCATCCAGGCAGACCTCATTAATGAGTTCCATACTGTACCCCGAGGGAAATCCCTCGTCATTGAAATAAGCAGTGAGACTGTGTTCCTTTTTCGGTTTCTTTGGATAAACCGGATCGGTCAGTTGGATGGTGGTTGTCTCTTTGGCATCAACAGGGGATAGCCATCCGATCAAGAAGCAAATTGATAATAAGGTTATCCAAGCGGTTGATTGAAAAACGGGGAAAAAAGATAACTTGCTCATTGGGCAACCCATTTTCCTAAATAAGCGGAAATCCATCCGTTGCTGTGATATCGCCTGATTTGCTGACAAACAAGGCATCCACCAAATCCATGGATTCCACCATTTCTTTTGCTTTCTCAGGACCGAGAACAAACAGTGCGGTGGACAGAGAATCGGCCTCAAGAGCAGTGGGTGCCGCTACTGATACTGCTGACAGCTTGACCGGCGAAAGACCGGTCCGTGGATCGAGCAAATGATGATGACAATAGTCATCTGAAAATTTGCTGGCGTAATCCCCGGAAGTAGAAAGACACACCCCCTGCAATCCGGTTTTTGCAATACTTCCTAACTGCCTTGGATGTTGCACGCCAATATGCCAAGAGTCTCTTTGCTCAGGGGAACCGATCGCATTGAACTCCCCAGCATCGATCAGTGCATCCTCAATGCCCCGCTCCTCCAATGCCTGTCGTGCGAGGTCGGCAGCCAACCCCTGAGCCACTCCGTTCAAGGTTACTTGCATACCGGGCCGGTCAAAATAAATGATCTCCGGTTCAACACGGATATACTCCCAACCCATCCTCTGCCGAACCTTTCCGATTTCTGCTTCAGTCGGAAGAGTTCTCAAATCTGCATGGCGGGCATACAGTTTCCACAATGGCTGCACGGTGACATCGAAAGCTCCCCTGGTACGCCGTGACAAGTCGATAGATTTTTTCAGGGCCGTTACCAAGTCCGGGTGAGGATTACGCAATGAACCCTGACGATTGAGCAGGCTCAATTGACTATCAGTCCGGTACAGGCTCATCAATTGTTCGACATGTTCGATTTTATCCAAAGCTGCATCGATCGCCCGGTTGGCTCGCTTCTCTTCATGGTGAAACACCGTGAACTTGACATCCGTCCCCAGTGCCTTGGCCTTACGGAAATATTTTTTTACGGCGGGATCGCTTCCCCTTGAAGTACCATGTGCCATCAGGGCGGCCATCCCTGTACCAAGAGTCAGGAAATTCCGGCGATTCAACATCGGGCTACTCATTGCCACTGCAATTCTGCCTTAGATACTTGAGCCTTCCAATCGCTACTCTCACTATTCCTGCTATTTCCCAATGTAACTTATTGCGGTTCCTTTACTCAATACACGATGGGCATACTCAGCAAAGTGACCATTCACGTCTTTGGTGTATTCCTCTAAAATCTCCCGACCCAGGTTTTGGTAATCACCACATTCAAAAAGAAGTGCTGCAACCAAAAGCTCTTTAAATTTATTATTCACCATGGATCCGCCACTTTTATTCACACCCTGACGAACATAGACATTTTTTTGGTTTTCTTGCTCATTGTAATAGCTGAGTCTTTGCGTGTGCCCTTTCAGTTTTTTCGCTTTGATAAAATCAGCCAAGGGCTCGGCCAGTGAATCATCCTTATTCATTCTTAAAGCAAGACAGAGGGCCTTGTAATGAGAAAGCGGGCTCTTCAAGGTTAATTGATCCAGCTTCTCCAATAAGGGGGCATGGACATCTGTTGAGTTTAAAAATCCCAGGGCAATCACGATGCGATCTACGGGACCAAAGGTATTGGCATCTTTACGTTGGTTACTGTAGTCCCAGCCTTTCCCCCAATTAGGTGCTTTCTTCACGGCTTCCACGAGTGTCTCTTTTCCAGTCTGATCTCCAAGGATAGCTAAAATCCGGGCATAATTTAATTTCACTTTGGGCTCGGTACTTTTTTGGTAAGCATCTCTTAAGGATGGAATGGACTCTTGTGGATGACT
>JBMYOA010000270.1:0-2148 GCA_049598825.1 Opitutales bacterium
TTCCTGGCCGTTCAATTTGCCAAGGACGGATATGATTTGAGAAAATTTCTCAAATTTGTGCTCACCTCCGAGGCGTACGGATCACAAACTGACCGGCTCGAATCCTCACCCGGCGAGGAGTATGTTTACAAAGGCCCCGTGCCCAAGCGAATGACTGCTGAACAGTTAATGGATACAATATGGCAGGTCACCGGAACCAATCCCAACCAACCGGAAGCTAAGGTGGACCGATCACCCAAAACTACACCCCGTTTAGTCTCTGAATCCAAAGATTTGCCAAAGATAGAAAAAGTTACCGCAAAGTGGATATGGGCATCAGATCCCCAGACCCGTAAGATCAAATTGCGCACTTCCATTGAACTTAAAAACAAACCAACATTTACCTCCCTGCTTGCGACCTGTGACAATGCATTCAGCCTTCGGGTAAATGGAAAATTTGTCACTTCTTCAAGAGAATGGACCCGGCCCGCTTATCATGAAGTTTCGGACTTTTTCAAAGCAGGAAAAAACCTGATTGAAGTAAATGCTGAAATGTTTGGTGGCGGATCCGGATTCATCGCACAATTTTCCTTTGGCAAAGAAAAAGACGCAAACACCCTGGTTACGGATCAAAACTGGGAAGTGCAGCAGGATAAGAAATGGATCCCTGCCAAGGCATTCCACAAGTACGGTGCCGGCCCCTGGAAACGCGTTCTCGACCAAGCCATACCGACTAAACCAGGCCAAAGTGCCTTTGATGGCCCGTCCGTTCGTGCGGCCCTAGTCAAAAATGACTTCCTGATGCGTTCTCTTGGCCGTCCCCACCGCGACCAGGTGGTCACTTCCCGCCCTGCAGAACTCACCATGTTACAGGCCATTGATTTGGCCAACGGGGCAATCCTCTCCAAATATTTAAATGAGGGAGCAAATAACTTGAAGGCCAAGGCAACCAATAGTCAGCAATTTATCAACTGGCTTTACGAGCATACCCTTGGCCGTCTTCCCACTAACGGCGAGGAGCAAATCATCGCTTCTGTAATGACCGATCCCAAAGATACGCAACAGGTGGAAGACTTGCTTTGGCTTGTCTTCATGCAACCAGACTTTCAAATAATCCGCTAATTAAATTCAGATTATGAATATTCCAGAATCTATACAACGACGTGATTTTTTAAAACAACTCGGACTCGCCTCCACCGCTGCCCTTGCCACCAATGGCACCCAGGCATGGGGTAATGAGGACATCATCCACCCTGCAGCCAAGGCGGATTCCTGCATCTTGATTTGGATGGCCGGTGGAATGGCGGCTCCTGATACCTTTGATCCCAAAAGATACCATCCCTTTGAAAAGGGATTGGATGTGAACAAAATCCTCAGCACCTTTCCGGCAATCGACACCAATGTGGATGGCTTGCAAATATCCGAGGGGCTGGAAAATATTGCCCAGGTCATGGATCGGGGCACCTTGATCCGTTCCGCCGTCCAACCCGATCTGGGTTCGATCCTTCACTCCCGGCACCAATATCACTGGCACACTGGATATGTTCCCCCCATCACCGTGGCGGCTCCTCATCTCGGTGCATGGATGGCCAAGGTGCTCGGGCCAAAAAATGATGTCATTCCCCCCTTCATTAATATTGGTCAGCGTTTGGAAGGGGTGGGAGAAAAAGAAGAACTTAAGGCTTTCACCACCGCTGGATTCTTCGGTTCTGAATTCGGACCGATGAACCTACCCTACCCTGAACAGGCTGTTAAATCCGTGCAACCTCCGGCAGGTATGGAGCCCGGTAGGTTCTCCAACCGTTACAAACACTTTAAGAAACTGCTTGATCAAAACCCAAACCGTGAATTGATGAGCGATTTCCAGCGTGAATCCATGCTTCGCTCGATGGAGTCCGCTCACCGCCTCCTGCAATCCAAGGAGAAAAATGCGTTTGATCTGACTCTCGAGCCCAAGGATTCATACGCCAAGTATGGTGATTCCCGTTTTGGAAGGGGATGTCTCCTGGCACGGCGGTTAGCTGAGGAAGGTTCCCGCTTTATCGAAGTAACCACCGAATATGTTCCCTTTCTGCACTGGGATCACCACGAAAATGGACACACCACCCAGGCTCGGATGAAAAAGGAAGTGGACCAACCCATAGCCCAGTTGATTCTCGATTTGGAAGA
>JBMYOA010000271.1:0-2134 GCA_049598825.1 Opitutales bacterium
ACAATCAGCATGCTTAGCAAAGAACCAAACACCAACCGACCAACCGGTACAGATGTTCGTGTAACAATACGAAAAGATGACATCGACTCATGTGTATCCAAAGCAAAAGAGTTCTTCAAATACTGGAAGATTCAACCACACTGTAACCTCGAGCTTAGCAAGATCAATATCATTGAATCAACGGATGACTGGGCAATACAAGCTGACAAAAATGGTCATTATCAATACGCCCGTAACTACGGTGGTGCCAGTCTTGTCATGGGTAATATTCGCTATCCAATCGATGACAATCAACTCAATATCAACAATGATGCTGGTCTTCTCACAAAATCTAACAGTGTAATATTATACGCACCGCTTGGTGCTGTCGACATCGCTGCCAATCGTGAATCATTGGAGTACACCGATCGTACAAGGAACGCTCTTGTTGCCATGACAAACAACATGCTCATCGATCTGATATCTCGTACAACTAAACAAGTTGCGTCTGCACCCAGCCGTATTCAAGCATCCATATCTGCAGACAAATATGCATCAGTATTACCTAACGAACTACACCGTACAATTGTATCCAAATGCACATGGCAAAACCTACCACTGCTCAATACAATCAGATTCGGTACATCAAGTATCAAATGTCACGAGCGTACTAAATCCTGGCGATCATCTGACAATACATATCGTAACAGCTCTAGCGATGCTACATCGTGCGGTCTTACTAAACATGTTAAGCTTGTTGTGTACTCAGATGACAAGATTGCAGTATCCAATGCTACTCGGCGTATCCGTACTCTTCAGCATGAATCAACTACAGCAAACGAAGATAAATACTATGTCATTCCTCGCAGTCGTCTCGATGAAGTTACACCTCAACTTACTCCAGATGACTATACTGATCTCGATAACATTGATCCGCTCAAACCTACAAGAACTGCCAGCACTATCACCAATGGCACTACTAAAAAGTCTGTTCGTATCAATGTCTGCGAAGTTCGACCTAATACCTTAAAATCATCAAGATTGTCAGACGAAGTTACTCCTACACCAATGGCTGACGGACGGTATGTATATGTACCACTCGATCGTTTCGATTGGCAGGGTCACGAAGAATGGCTCGATCATCTCGATAACATTCGTCAAGCAATGTATTATCTAACCAACACCAAGCTTGGTGAACCTAATGCTCCTGTCATTCATGGTGTCAAAAAACATCATGTCAAAAAACTGGATGATCAATGGATTACGCTCGATGCATATCTCGCAGAATTGTTTACAGCATGGCAATTAAACAACCCATGTGATGTCGACTTGTATGCAAAAGTAACATCCAAAGCCATGCACAGTCTACCAGAACAAGCGATGGCAGACATCCTTCAACAATCACCCGATCTAGACATCGCACTATTCGGGTATGTCGTACAAACATTCCATAAAAACTCACGATATAATTATGGTAATACTGATCTCACTAACAGTAATGACATCATCAATCTATACAATGTCATGATCCGTCTTCAAATAACTGACAGGTCTACATATCTAACCGACATGTCTGAGTACATGAGCCGTCATTACCCATTGCTCGACATCATAACAATTAGAATGTGGGCAGATAACAAAGACGAAATCGCCAGCCATATCCATAAATATATCAACGCAGTAACTATCTAATATCATGAGTATTCGCACACCATTACCGTACAGCTTTGCCACCAATCGTGGCACCGCTTCCAAACTAAAGTTCCACGCCATTGACGCACCCATGCACAGTGCATCAAGCAATAAGCCAGATCTACCCAGAGATGTTGTATGCGTATCTAATAGTCATTACAATATTAACTACCGTGTACAATGGGGACACAATAACTGGAGCTATACTGAAATATCAGTAAACAAATCCAACGATGGACATGTCTGGTTAACAGGTGGCTCACCATCCATCGAAAAACACAACGAGCTCATGGATACAGTAAAATCTTTGCATCCTATGGTGATGCAGTTGTTCAGTTCGTAGCATAATAGTCAGCCCTGTCAGCACACATCGTGTTGGCAGGGTTTTCTTTTGTCCCGAGTCATCATGGCTAGCTTACTATCATACATTCCAATATTCGAATACTTCACAGCTCAAGTCTGT
>JBMYOA010000272.1:0-2134 GCA_049598825.1 Opitutales bacterium
GTGAAAAGGTTCGGGTAAGATGGACCACTGAAGATATTGAACCCAAGACCGGTTACCGCCAGAATAAGAAATCCGGGGATTCTGATCTTATCCAGGTCAAGGACGGCAAATTGACATTCACTATTCCTGAATCTCAGCGCTTAACTTCAATCGTTTTCGAAGCACTCCGCTAAGCCAAAGATATTTTACAAAGACTTAATCAAACAGCCGCTTAACAAGTGCTGTGAGAACCAAACGCTCTTCTTCCTTGCCTGAAAGTCCGAATTAATCCTCCATAAAGATGTAACCTTTTTTGCCATGTCCATGCCATTCATTCTCTTACTCGTTGGTATTCTCACTGTGGTGGGTGGAATTATTCGTTTCAAATTGCACGCCTTTCTTGCCCTGACTCTGGCTGCCCTAATTGTAGGATTATGTACCCCGAAAGATTTACTGATTAAACATTTCCATCAGGAAAAGGGAGAGACTCTGGAAAATGCGGAAAAACTGGCCGAAAAGAATGTCGGAACACGCGTGGCTGAAGGTTTTGGGCGAACAAGTGCTAAAATTGGTATCCTTATCGCGATGGCTGCGATTATTGGAACATGTCTGATGGAAAGTGGAGGGGCTTTACGAATCGTTCGTTCTTTCCTTTCCTTTCTTGGTGAAAAGAGAGCACCTGAAGCACTCACGGGGAGCAGCTTTCTTCTTGGTATACCCATCTTTTTTGACACCCTTTTTTATCTAATGATCCCACTGGCTCGGGCACTGGCAGCCCAGACCCGGAAAAACTATGTTCTCTATGTCATGGCCATCGTTGCCGGGGGAGCCATGACTCATTCACTGGTACCCCCCACACCGGGCCCATTGGTTGTTGCCGGGGAACTTGGCGTCGATTTAGGACGAATGATTGTGGGTGGAATTCTCGTTGGATTGGTTGGTATGGCGGGTGCCTTTGCTTATGCCCGTTGGTTTAACTCCAATCATCCCATTGAATTACGGGGAAATGCGAATGAAAAAGAAAGTAAGTTTCTCAGGCTGGCGGAAACTCCCGATCATCAACTTCCTTCCCTGCTTTCTTCGATCGCACCCATACTCGTGCCGGTCCTCCTCCTCGCTGGCAAATCCCTCCTTTTACAATTCTCGGAAACTCTGCAGACAAAAGGTTTAGGTGGAATCCTCGATCTGTTTATCCTCCTTGGAGACAAAAATATTGCCCTGACTCTGGGAGCTTTGCTTGCTCTTCGACAACTTATGAAATCAAGGCTTTCCACCAAATCTGATTTGAGTGAATCCGTAAAATCATCCCTACAAGGAGCCGGCGTGATCATTCTTATAACCGGAATGGGAGGAGCTTTTGGAGGAATTCTACAACAAACCTCTCTAGGTTTGGAGGTTTCCAACTTTGTAAGCAGTCAGGAATTTGGATCACTTGCAGTGCTGATCGTTGCTTATTTCACCACTTCTATCATCCGGATTGCCCAAGGCAGTGCAACCGTGGCCATGGTCACCTCCATCGGCATTGTCGGGGGACTCGTGGAACAGGGACTGGGAATTCATCCAGTCTATCTGGCTCTCGCCATTGGTTGCGGGGCTAAACCGATCCCATGGATGAATGATAGCGGCTTCTGGGTAGTCGGAAAATTGTCAGGGTTTACCGAGGCGGAAACCTTTAAAACTTTTTCCATTGTGATTGCCCTTCAGGGTATTTGTGGAGGAATCGCGGTCTTAGCTTTTGCGTATTTCTTCCCTAACTTTCTTTTCTAAGTTGGATTGCCTTAATGTAAGTCAAGGATTCCCTCGATTGCATTCTTGATTCGGTCTGCCACTTCCGAAGGCACCCGGGGGTTAAATGGACCACTTTCACCCGGATCAATATCATCAAATCCGGATTGGATCATCGCCTCGACCACCG
Source organism: Opitutales bacterium (assembly GCA_049598825.1). Classification (GTDB taxonomy): domain Bacteria; phylum Verrucomicrobiota; class Verrucomicrobiia; order Opitutales; family Seribacteraceae; genus Seribacter. The sequence continues at coordinate 1,895 of JBMYOA010000272.1, forward strand.
CCGAATAGTTGTAGACTCTTCCATTTTCGAAACGAATTTCCTCCAAAGCAGCGATCCTTTTCTCAACGGATTCGGACTCTTCATAATTTCCGGCACGCTGAGCATTGTTAAGTAAGTCACCCGCTTTGGCAAAAAGCACAGATATCCCGGAAGTATGGCCGCGGGCACCCAAACGGGCAGCCTCCGTGGAACGATCCCCCACTCCCCAGATCACCAAACCATGATCCCCAATTTCCTCAC
>JBMYOA010000273.1:0-2124 GCA_049598825.1 Opitutales bacterium
TATTCCACATCCATTCCAATAAATGGGGAGACATGAAATTCTTTGCGGAATTCATGAACACTCTTTTCCGTGGTATCTGAGTCTTCCCAACGGAAACATTTGGCGTATTTTTCACCCCAGGGGGTGTTGGTTATTTCCGCCATCACCGCAAGCGGGGTTTTCAGATTATCTGCCCATAGATAATAAAAGGTGACGGGATTGAAACAGTAACCGAAGGTTTTAAGATGAGTAAGGATGGAAATACGCCCAGATATGTTTTCGCCTAGTTGCTGGCTCATGGTTTCGCTCACAGCCTCTTCCAGGCATTCAACTTCGGGTCGGTGATAATCGGATCTTTGAAAGCTGCAGAGATTGGGCTTATTGACAGACCAGAACCATTGCTTCCGAAACAGATCATTCAGTTCATCAAGAAACAGATGTGCCATGAACATCTTGTAGCTCAGGTTGTGTACCTTGGGTGCTTTTCGATGATGGCTTACCTTGCCAAAATAAAGACAACTATCCATTTAAAGTTCCGAACCGAAAGCCTTGCAGACACGGAGACCGCTGGTCAGACCGTCCTCATGAAAGCCATATCCCCAGTAAGCACCACAGAGAGAAATTCCTTTTCGGCGAATAAAATTTTGATGGTCTGCCTGTGCTTTTCGTCTGCCCGGGTGGTAGGTGGGATGGGAATATTGAAATTGTGCGTGTTCCTTACGGTTATCAATCTGGTCTTCCTGATTTAGGGATACACAGAAAGGCTCCCGGGTGGGGAGGCTCTGCAAAATATTCATATCATAACTGACCAGGGCATTTTTACTATTCTTACTGGGTAGATAGGCATTCCAACTGGCCCGTGCCGATTTCCTTTTGGGCAAAACTGAATCATCCGAATGTAAAGTCACCTCATTTTTTTCGTAGGGAAAGGCACGCAACAGGCCTGTCTCTTCCGCATCAGGATTATCGAGTAATCGAAGTGACTGGTCTGCATGACAGGCGAGAATTACTTCATCAAAAGTCTGGCTGGATCCATCGGGGAAATTCAGTTCCACACCGGTTTTCAATCGATTGACTTTCTGGATTGGTGAATCGAGTTTGAGCCTATTGCCCAGTTGTTTAACGATTACATCAACATAAGTCCTTGAGCCGCCTTGGATGACTCTCCAAATCGGGCGGTTATTAGCTTGGAGCATTTGATGATTTGATAGGAAGTCGGTAACAAATTCCATGGGGAATTTGCCGAAGCGATCGACCGAGCAGGACCAAAGGGCTGACCCCAAGGGCAAGAGGAAGGCATCTCTGAATCTTTTACCTAAACGGTTACGCTGTACGAAATGATCGACCGTTTCTTCTGGATCCGAAAGATTTTCAGCGAGTTTGTGAAATTTGAGAATGTCCATGACCATGCTCCAATGGCCTGGACTGGTTAAATTGCGTAAATGCCCAAACAGCCCAACGAGCGATTCACCACTGTATTCAAGACCGGAATTTTCCGATCTCACTGAAAACCCCATTCGTGTTTCCTGAGACGGTACATTCAGTTTTTCGAGTAGACGCACGAAATTTGGGTAATTTTCGCGATTAAAGACAATAAAACCGGTGTCGACCTGAAAGGTTCCGGTTTTTCCTTCCGTTTTGACGGTGTTTACATGGCCGCCGGGACGGGAATTAGACTCAAAAACCGTGATGTCATGTTCCTTGCCCAGCAGGTAAGCACAGATTAAACCCGAAATGCCAGAACCAACAATTGCAATTCTCATCCCGAGAATTGTGAGACTACAAGTCTTTCGCTTTGTCTTTAACCCAAGCAGGGACAGGCCGTAGCTCTCGGACCAGTCCAAATAAAGATAAAAAACGAAGCCCAAGATAAGTCATATCCAGTTCCCCTTTGAAAAAACCCTGTCTGGCAGAACCTGGGAAGAAATGATGATTGTTATGCCACCCTTCACCGAAAGTAAAAAGAGCAACAAATGCATTATTTCGGCTTTCATCCCCTGTTTCAAAACGCTTTTTTCCCCACAGATGAGTGAGCGAGTTAACTGCGAAAGTTCCGTGGTACAATAAAATCGTTGGCACCACAAATCCCCAGATAAAACACATCATTCCATTCATTCCAGTTAAAGAACTGAACCATGACCATTC
>JBMYOA010000274.1:0-2117 GCA_049598825.1 Opitutales bacterium
AAAGTTGGTAAAACCCACGACATTCATTTGCTCACCCATCAATTAAAACCTGAATCAGGAAGTTTTTCTCAATCGGTCCAATTAAGTTTTATAGATGTTAACCCCCAAAAAATTAAACGGGCTGGGTTTAAATTTGGAGTGGTCGGTGCGATGCCGGAGGAATACCGGTCCAATTTATTTCAAAGCTCGGGGTATCTGGTAGGAGTAACATCCGCGGGGAAACTTTTTGGTCCAGGTATTGAAAGCAAATTTTCTTTGCCCAAGTCCGTTATGGAAGATCTTCAATTAAGCCTTACAGTAGAACATAAGGGGAATGGTTTTGAGTTTATCCTGGAAGCCACTAACCATAGCAACGAGGTTAAGAGTTCGGTTCCCCTATTTATTAAAAAATCGGTACGATTGAAAAAAGGATTACTCGGAAATCTCTCCTTGTTTGCAGATTATGCACAAAAGAATCATGCCCCTGCCATTCCTGCTGATCTTAAGGAATTTCAAACGGATGTAACTTTCCGCGACTGGCAAATTTCAGGAAATAAAGTGAAAGAGAATTCGAATCAAACCTTTGGTCCTATTCTATGGACTCAATATACATTGCATCGGGGGGTTATGAAAATGACGGCACAGGTGGCACCAATGGGAGAGAGTAAGGAAAAAGCCCATCTCGAACTTTTGAATGAGGGAAAATGGAAACGGGTACAAAGTTCAGCTATTCATGAATATGCGAGCACGGCCCATTTTCGGATAGAAAACTGGGACGACAAACAAGAAATTCCATACAGGGTTGTCCTAAAGGACGGAGATAAAACCGGAGAGTGGAAAGGTGCTATTCGCAAAGACCCGAAGGAAAACAACATGATCAAGCTCGCGGCTATGTCATGTATGAAGGATGGGGCCTTCCCGAATCATTATTTGCAACAAAATGTAATAGCCCAAGATCCCGACATTTTATTTTTCGCTGGTGATCAACTTTATGAGGGCAATGGAGGATACGGGATCGTACGGGCTTATAAGTTGGCAGATGTTCCACGTGCTTCTCTTAACTACTTACAGAAATACTGGATTTTTGGATGGAGTTTCCGGGATGCGATGAAGGATCGACCATCCATCGTGATTCCGGATGACCATGATGTGTATCATGGAAATATTTGGGGATTAGGAGGGGGGCCCGTTCCCGAAGGTGGCAACAAGGGAAGCGACGGTGGATATGAAATGCATCCGGAATGGGTTCGAATGGTTGAACGCACCCAAGTTTCCAATTTACCAGATCCATACGATCCGACTCCCGTCCTCCAAAATATTGGAGTTTATTACACTGATTTTAACTATGGAGGAATAAGCATGGCGGTGCTCGAAGATCGCAAATTTAAGTCTGGTCCAGCTCAGGCAGTAGATAAGAAAACGCACAAGGGACGAGTGGATCATGTTCGCGATCCAAACCTTGATCCCATGGTTTTGGACAAACCAGGTTTACATTTACTGGGAGAAAGACAGGAGAAATTTCTGGAAGAGTGGGCTGGCGATTATCGAGATGCATCGATGAAGGCAATACTTTCCCAGTCTCCATTTTGTGCCGTTGCCACTCACCATGGAGGAGGGAATGAAGATAATATATTGATTGCCGATCTGGACTCCAATGGATGGCCACAGTCCGGACGTAACCGGGCGATTGAATTAGCAAGAAAGGGACACGCGATCATGATTCATGGAGATCAACACCTCGCCACGGTGGTTCATCATGGAGTGGATGACTGGAATGATGCGGGTTTTTCTTTTGCGGGTGCCGGGATTTATAATGGATATCCGAGGTTGTGGGCACCGAAGGAAGCGGGCAAAAATCGCCGACCCAATTCGCCGGACTATACCGGTGAGTTTCTTGATGGCTTTCATAATAAAATTAATGTCTGGGCGGCGGCTAATCGGATGGACAAGCAATTCCCTGAGCGAATCAAGGATGGTCCGCAGACCATGCTTGATAAGTTAAACAATACCGCATCTGGATATGGGATTGTTAAATTCCACAAGGAGCAACAAAAGATCACACTTGAAAGCTGGCCAATCTATGAAGAGATGGGTGCAGACTTTTCCAAATACAAAACCCACCAAGGTTGGCCAATCAC
>JBMYOA010000275.1:0-2097 GCA_049598825.1 Opitutales bacterium
TACCCATGAAGGCTACCATAAAAACCCAAGGAAGTCAGTTTACTGTTCAAAAAGGCGATAAGCTGTCTCTGAACCGTTTCCCTGACACTAATGAAGGTGATCAAGTAAAAATCGACCAAGTTTTAATGGTCGTTGATGAAGGCAAGGCTACTTTTGGCTCACCCACTATCGAGGGAGCTACCGTGACAGCCAAAATTCTTGAAAACAAAAAGGACAAGAAGATTATCGTGTTCAAAAAGAAACGCCGTCAGGGCTACAAACGCCGCCGCGGCCACCGTCAGCACCTTTCTGTCGTAGAAATTGAATCCATTGATTTGAAATAATTTCAACCCACTTTTCCCATGGCACATAAAAAAGGACAAGGAACTTCCAAGAACGGACGAGACAGCAACAGTAAACGCTTGGGCGTCAAAAAATTCGGCGGAGAATCCGTTCTCGCCGGTAATATTATCCTCAGGCAAAGAGGCACCAAGTATCATCCTGGTGCAAATGTCGGTCTCGGTAGAGATTTTACATTATTCGCCCTTACTCCAGGCAAAGTTCAGTTTGATAAGGCACATCGCCTGGTAAATGTAGTCAGCGAATAAGCTACTTTCCACATTTCCAAGCAATTGGTTTTCCCGAATAATTAAAGTTATGGAAGACCAAAATCATAATATTGACTCTTCGGAAGACAATTCCGCTGAAGAACAGCAATTGGTCGATCTAAATTTTGAGGAGTCTCGGGTACTAGGTTCGCTCATCGAGAAAGAACTCACCACCCCGGAGTATTACCCTCTCACTTTGAATTCTTTGGTTTCTGCCTGTAATCAAAAGAATAACCGTTTGCCCAAATCTAATTTGGATGAGAGCGAGATTTCCCGGACGATTGAAGAATTAAGAATCAAGAGGCTTGTACACCGAGTCGATTTGGTCGGATCAAGAGTTCCAAAATTTCAACATAACGCGGAAAAAGAGTTGGACTTAATCAAAGCGGAACGGGCCTTGATAGCTGAATTACTAAACCGTGGTCCCCAAACTACTGGTGAACTTAACACACGAGCCTCCAGAATGTTCAATTTTGATGGATTGGAAGATGTTGGGGATACACTTCAGGACATGATGGATAGAACTCCATCATTGGTGGGAATCATGGACCCCCGCCCCGGCCAAAAGGAAAAGAGATGGTTCCATAAATTCGGGCCTCCTCCGAAATTAGAAAATCTTGATGACGGATCAACCGTCTATGTACCAGCACCTGATCAACGCCTGGATAAGGTCGAAGAGATCATGGGTGACTTTAAGGATCTAAAAGAGGAAGTAGAAGCATTACGCTATCAACTTCGGGAATTGTCGGATGAATACCGGAATTTCCGAAAACAGTTTGAATAAGACATAAAGGCCTTAGAGCCTAGCCGTATTGCTGGCCAGCGAATCACAGAAATCTTCGTATGTGGCTCGCAATCCTTCATCTAAAGATATTTTGGCTTTCCATCCCATTCTTTCGGCTAAGGAAACATCTAATCTCTTCAATGGCATTCCGTCAGGCTTCGATGTATCATTGCTAATTCTCCCTTCGTAACCAACTATCTCTTTAACTAAATTAGCAATTTCCTGAATCGAATGATCTATGCCCGTACCCAGGTTAATCCAGTCCGGAGGATTCTCATTTTCGAGCAAAAATAAAACTCCGGCAGCCAAATCATCCACATGCATAAGCTCACGCCGAGGAGATCCTGTACCCCAAATAACGACTTCGGATAAATCATTCAATTTTGCCTCATGAAACCTGCGAATCAATGCGGGTAACACATGAGAATCCTGGGGATGATAATTGTCCCCAGGCCCGTACAAGTTGGTTGGCATTGCACTGTGAAAAAGCACCCCATATTGCGTACGGTAATGCCTGCACATTTCAAGTCCGGCAATTTTAGCCAAGGCATACGCTTCGTTGGTCTTTTCCAGCGGCCCGGTTAGTAGATATTCCTCTTTGATCGGTTGCTCCGACCGACATGGATAAATACAAGAACTACCAAGGTTAAGGAAGCGGGAAACGCCATTTTTCCAAGCAGAGTGGATCAAGTTAGCATTGAGGGTCAGATTCTGATGAATAAATTC
>JBMYOA010000276.1:0-2096 GCA_049598825.1 Opitutales bacterium
CTAAAAAGTTCGCGTCCATCGATATTGATTTCCCGTCCGCTCCCCGTGCCGGGGAAGCCAAAATCCGGACCCTGCGGATGGGGATTTGCGGGACTGATATCAGTTGTTACCATGGAAAATTTCCATTTTTCGATTATCCCCGAATCCCGGGACATGAATTGGGTGTGGAAGTCCTCGAGGTTGGGGAAGGGGTTGAAAATGTTAAACCCGGCGATGTCTGCTCGGTGGAACCCTACCTCAACTGTGGTCAGTGTTATGCTTGTAATAAAGGTCAGGGAAATTGCTGCCAAAACCTCAAAGTCTTTGGCGTAATGATGGATGGCGGTCTCTGCGAACAATCCCTGATTCGGGCAGACAAACTCCACCCTTCCTCAAAACTTTCTCCTGAACAACTCGCCCTGGTTGAAACCTTAGCGATTGGCTGCCATGCATCTGATCGGGGAAACCCACAAAAGGGAGAGAATATCTTAGTCATCGGGGCGGGCCCTATCGGTTTATCTACCCTTGAATTCAACCGCTTAATTGACGCCAATATTACGGTGATGGATATGTCCGAGGAAAGGCTCGATTTCTGCCGAACAAAGTACGGCATTGAATCCCTGATTCAATTTAAGGGAGATGGTTCTGAAAAAGAAAAAATGCTCGAAGCCACGAATGGTAACCTCTTTGATCTAGTTACGGATGCCACCGGCAACCAACACTCCATGGGAGGTGCCCTTCAATATGTCGCCCACACTGGCAGGCTGGTTTATGTAGGCATAACCACTGAAAATATCTCATTTCCACATCCCGTCCTGCATCGTCCCGAGATCACCCTGCTTGCCTCACGCAACGCCCTGCCCAAAGATTTCCCCCGCATTATCGAATTAATCGAAAACGGCACGATCAATACCGACCCATGGATCACACATCATATTGAATTTAATGAGGTCGCTGAGAGATTCGAAGAAGTCACCCACCCTTCAAGTGGTGCCCTCAAGGCCGTCATCCATGTAGCTGACTAAGATAGCTAAATTTCTACTTTTCAACATCAGTTTAAGTAGCATCCAATCGTGACTCAAGACACACCTCAAACCATCGCCACCTTTTATAAGTTTGCTGAATTCCCTGAATTCAAGGAATGGAAAAACAAACTTGGGCAATGGGGAAAGGAGCTGAACATCCTCGGCACCATGATTCTTGCCCCCGAGGGAATCAATGCCACCATTTCCGGTCCACGGGATGGAGTCGGGAAATTCCTGGACCATATTCGGGAAGACCCGAGGTTTGCCGACCTCAACCCCCGGATCGCTGAAAGCACCAGATCGACCTTTTATCGTCTGCGAATCATTACCCGTACGGAAATTGTCACCCTGGGCGATGCCTCGATTAATCCGAACAAAGCAGTTGGGCAATATGTTAACCCTGAGGAATGGAACGCCCTGATTCGGGACCCCGATGTCCGGGTGATTGATACCCGTAACGAGTATGAAGTGAAAGTCGGAACATTTAAAGGGGCGGAAAATCCTCACACCGATACCTTCAGGCAATGGCCCGAGTATGTCGAAAAGGAGCTCGGTTCGGATAAAAAGCAAAAGATTGCCATGTTCTGCACCGGCGGTATCCGTTGTGAAAAAGCATCCTCCCATCTGCTCGAAAATGGATTTGAAGAGGTTTATCATTTGAAGGGAGGAATCCTTAACTACCTCGAAACAATCCCTCCCGAAGAAAGTGACTGGGATGGGGAATGTTTTATTTTTGATAACCGTGTCTCCGTAACCCACGGATTGAAAGATGGTGAGACTCAACTTTGCTATGGTTGCCGATGGCCTCTTTCCGATGAAGATCTGGAATCTGAAAAGTATGAATATGGAATTTCCTGCCCCCGCTGTTTCGATTCCCTCAACGATTCAAAAAGAAAGAGCCTTCAGGAAAGACACAAACAACTCAAACTGGCAGAGGAACGAAATGTTCCTCACATTGGGTTAAAAATGCCGGGTAAATCATCCCTTGCAGAGTGAATAAAATAGGGCTATCTTAATCATTAGCATGATTAGGGTGGAAGAAGAAGCGAAGAGCCTGCATCCGCAGGAAACCGATGATATTCTTCCGACTGC
>JBMYOA010000277.1:0-2087 GCA_049598825.1 Opitutales bacterium
TCGCCCGGCGGCTTTGAGGTATATTCTTCGAGCCCAAAGAGCATCATCCAATTTTTCAGGAACCTGGACTTCATGTTTTACATAATTCTTGTTCAGAATTTTGTTTATGGCTGTCACCTCAGTTTTAATCTCCTTCACCGATAATGTATCGCCATATGCGTAAATGGTAATCAGAAGGAATAAGGGCAAAGAAAAGAATATTTTCATAACAAATCTAAAACTAGTGCGAATCAGCAAAAGTTACAGGAAAAATTACGACCAATCTAAATTTTTTTAAGGGGGTGATACCCCTACTTTTAGAAATTTTGAGAGTATGTCAGGACAAAATTCCTTCCAGGTCCATTGACACCCGATCCATGTACACGGTAATCAATGTCTTCTATATTTTCAATTGCCAGAGAAATACTGGAACTTTCATTCCATTCATAAGCACCCATCAGTCCAACCAAAATATAATCAGGGGTACCGTTTACAGGAATTCGACTTTTGTCAGTTTCATCTTTTAAAGAAAGTTTATCCGCTTCACCGACCGCAAGGATTGATAGCTCGCCCATCCAGGGAGAGCCATCTGGTCGGTAGCGGGTAATCAATTGAGTTTGGACCGGCATCAGTCGGGTGGTAGCCCGGTCGACCGGGGTGTAATTTCGTCCCTCAATAGCTACGGTGCCTGAGGAATTATTATCTAAGAGTTGCTCCACTTCTCCATCCATCCAGGAGAAGGATAGGGTAGAATTCCAGGAGGGAGTCCAATCGTAGGCAACTTCAAGCTCGATTCCCTGTAAATATCCATCACCGTTAGATTTTAAGGTATTGGATTGTCCGGATTCTACTGGAGACCTGACAATCATATCCTTAATCCAAGTATGATAGAAGGAAGTGGTGAAGCGTAATGGCCCCGCAAAAGATCTCAGTCCAACCTCAGCTTGATGAAATTTTTCCGGTTCAAGTTTCGTGTTCGGTCTTTCGATGGCACTGGTTTCATCTGTAGAGGTCAGGTCGTAAAGACTGGGTGGCCTGAATCCCTGTGAAATGCCTCCGAAGGTAAAAAGGTCATCACTGATTTGCTTGCTTACACGGAGGCTGCCGATGAGTTCCTCGTAAGATTTCTTTTCTGGATTCAGTAAAGTAGTCGAGTCGTCATTTTCTCCATAATACTCCTTTAGGTCAGCCTGAATGGAAGAGAAGCGGATACCGGGTTGGAAAGTAAAACCCGTATCCAATTCGTAAGTATCCTGAAGATAGAAAGCGATGCGGTTGTATTCAGCATTTGCGGCCAAGGGACCTTGAGTAAGGTCAGAGGTTCGGGTTGAATTGGCATTAAATTTATAACCACCTGAAATTAATTCCTCATGATGCCATTTAGCACCATAGGATAATCTGCTATTCCATATTGTATCAGCTTCAAATCTTGCGGATAGGCCGTAATCATCGAGATCAAATTTTTGAAAGTCTCCCCCAGTTGCGGCACCTAAATTTCCTTTCATGCGGTTCCTCGCCTGTTCATGTGAGTGGAGGCTAAGGGAGATCTGACCAGCATCCGCTATTCCGCCAATATTCTCCCAGCTTAACTTTCCATAATAAAGTTCCCTCTCCTGATCGAGCCTCCTCCAGATTTCTTTGCCGGCAGATAACCCTTCCCAACTTATCCCATCAATCGTTTTATGAGTTCGGGGTACATCATCCATGAATGCTTTTTGGATGCCAAAAATAAAATGGGCATTATCGGAAAGTTTCCTCGCCAGTCTGGCAGTGGTTCCTCTGGTGTTGTAGCCGGTGTTTTTCTGAACCCCCACCGTCTTGCCACCGGAAAGGTCACCAAAGGATTGTTCCGAGTGCGAAATTTCAGCAAACCAATCGGGAGTTTGTGTTTCAGCCAAAAGACTGGCACCCCAGGATTCCTCGGCGGAAGCGATTCTTCCGGTGAATCTGCCATTAAATTGGTTTTTAGATTCTTTAAAAACCGGTTCCTTGGATAAAATATTAACGACCCCACCAATGGCGTCAGCTCCATAGATCGAACCGTTGGTCCCGCGCAGAACTTCGATTGATTCCACTCCATTTACAAGGACCGTGCTCCAATACTGGTT
>JBMYOA010000278.1:0-2086 GCA_049598825.1 Opitutales bacterium
CGAACTCTACTACTCCGCCCTGCGTGAATCGTTACAAAAAGATTTTGTGGCCTTTCGCAAAGCACTCTCGGGAACCGGATACGAACAATTCTTACAGTAGTTGCATTTGATGTTGCTTCCACCGGTCAGGGAGACTTACTCTCACTCAGTAAAGGGCTGAACCGGCAAAATGTTCAAGGAATAATCTTTTTCAATTTACAAGCTTAACGGCATTGGCAACCTCAGGATATCTCTTAATCACCAAACTTGTTATGAAATTCCTGTTTCTTCTGTTTTTCTTTTTCTGTTTTCAATCTTTTTGCCTTGGTGATAAACGCCCTAATATCCTCTGGATTGTTGGGGAAAACCTGAAACTTGATCTCGGTTGTTATGGAGCTAAAAATGTAAAAACCCCAAATTTGGACAAACTTGCAAGCGAGGGTGAGAGGTACACCAAGGTTTTTTCGACTTCTCCAGTCTGTGCTCCCAGCCGGAGTGCCTTTTTTGTGGGTATGTACCAGACAACCACGGATACCCACAACATGCGTTCTCATCGTGAGGACGACTACCGGTTGCCCGAAGGGGTTCGCCCAATCACACACCGCCTCAAAGATGTTGGCTATTACACCGCCAATCTAAAGACCATGAATGGGGAGGAGATTGGTTCCGGTAAGCTCGATTTGAACTTCGTAAATGAGGGTAAGCTCTACGACGGGAGCAAGTGGGAGGAACTCAAGAAGAATCAGCCCTTCTTTGCCCAAATGAACACCCTGGAATGCGAATATGATATCTATGACCGTAATACCTGGCGCCAGCCAAGAGTGGAGTGGAAAGGAGAGAAGGAACACGAAAAAATTGCGACTCCGGAGAATGTTACTCCTCCCCCGTATTATCCGGATCACCCCATTGTTCGTCAGGAATGGGCCCGTTATCTAAATTCCGTATCAGGGATGGATAAGACCATTGGCAAGGTTTTGCGACAGCTTAAGAAGGATGGTCTGGCGGAGAATACCATTGTGATGTTCTTTGGGGACAATGGAAGAATTGAGCCTCGTGGAATTCACTGGTGTTATGATACGGGACTGCATGTCCCGATGATTATTCGATGGCCGAAATACTACCCAGCACCTTCGAATTACGAACCCGGATCCGTCAAGGAAGAGGTCGTCAGCCTGATTGATCTTACACCCACCACTCTCGGATTTGCAGGAATTGAGAAACCTTATGGTATGCATGGGCGCATTTTTCTTGGTAATCAGGTCGGTCCGGAAAGAACCTACGCCTTTTCCGCCCGGGACCGGGTCGATGAGACAGTCAACCGGGTGCGCAGCGTGCGGGGCAAAAAATATCATTATATCCGCAACTATTTCCCCGATCGCCATTTCACTTCGCTTAATCGATACAAGGAAAAATGTTTTCCAATCAAGCCACTGATGCGTAAATTAATGGCGGAGGGAAAACTGTCAGGCCCGCCTGCTGATCTGATGTCACCCCATGTCGCTCCGGAGCAACTTTTTGACACCGAGTCCGACCCTCACGAGATCAGAAACCTCGCCGGTTCCAAAAAACCTGAGCATCGCAGTGCATTGCTTGCTATGCGCACCGCTTTAGATACCTGGATTGTGGAGACGCAGGATCGCGGGGAATTTCCAGAACCCGATGAGATCGTGGCTCCGTTTGACAAGGAAATGCACGATTGGTTTGGTACACCGGACTGGTATAAAAAAAATTAAATATTTCAGCTTGTCTCAGGCATGAAGGTTGGCATGACAACCCCGCTGGGTGGTTGGCTTTCTCCCCTGCACTGGGAGAAATGGATCTCGCAGTTTCTTGCACCCCAGGAATAAGCGGTTTGCACCGCCTTTTTTGCGGTTACGGGAAGCAGAAAAACCGGACATTTCCCGCGAAACCTGTCGAGGAGGCTTGCGAGCATAGACAGAGCAACCTTTTCACTTTCCGCTACTCCCGGTCCAATCATTTGGCTTGCCGGATGATCGACTGATCCAAGAAACCCGAGCAAAGTACCGTTGGTATCCCGGCAGACCACCGTATTCCAGATATCCCGTTTATTTTCTATGAAATATTCAAAGTCTTTTGCCCGTTCGAT